>NZ_JBGMEK010000021.1:0-73067 GCF_041447265.1 Microbulbifer epialgicus | reverse complement strand
TCGTTCAGAATGGACGCTTCATTATCAGAAACTTGAAAAGGTTTAGGTGTACGCATAGAAGATACATTATACGGACAATTCTCCATTAGTTACATTACTTTCCGCATGGACCACTAGGCTTAATTAGCATGGGATTTTATGTAGGACTGAGTAAATCAACGACCGAATTTGAGGAAATATCTGTAGAGCGTATCAATATTATTGAGAAGAACGGCTTAAAACGTATGGTACTTGCAAACTCTGATAGAGCTCCGGGAGCAGAAAAGTTAGGAGAGGAAGTCTTCCGACCATCATCACCCAGGCCAGGAATGATTTTTTATAACGACGAAGGGACTGAAAACGGGGGGCTTTATATTCCGGGGAGAACAAGAGGATGGTATAACTAACCACGGTTTGCACTTATCTTTTGATAGGTACAACCAGGATCAAACTTTGATGGTACAACATATTGAACAGCCTGATTACACGATCACCGGGCTCACGATCATGGATCGCCCTGCTCAAGATATGGACTTTGAACTGGCTAAAGAATTCACTGAAGCGAAAAAGCGCGATGATAAGGAGAGAATAGCGCAGATCGCAAAACAATATGTCGCCCACATTCTGTTCCGCCACCTCGTTCAAGCGACCCCAGGCCTCGATTTGTTCTCGCGGTTGCGGCTCCGGGGCGAGATTTCGATCGACCGAAACACCGTGACGGCCGAACTCAGTGAGGCGCACGACCGGCTCGTCGCCCTCCAAGAACGAGGCGTCGTTCGCGAGGACTCCCCCGCCGACTTGCTCGACCGGGCGCTCGCGTTCTGGAACGGCTACCACAACTCGACCGCTGCAAAGGCCGACGGGGACGAAATCACGATCACCGACCCATCGCTGATTCTCTACTACCAGAACCGTCTGGTGGACTTCGCCGAAGCGATCGCAGATCCCGATCAGATGCCTGCCGCTCGCGAGATCGCACACCTGGGGTTGCTGGCATGACGCTCCGAATCGGAGTGATTGGCTCAGGTGGGTTCGGCCGCGCGATTGCGGCTGCCTCGGCCCGCAATCAGCACGACGTCGTGCTTTACAGTCGGAATCCACATTCCCTTCCGGAACCGATCGTCGCCACGACCGACCTCGCGGACCTTCGTGACCGGGAGTTGGTGTTCATCGCCACGCCGTCACAGTACGCAGAGGACATCGCGACCGCACTGGGTGACCACGTCGACGGGCGCCACCTCATCGTTCACGTGAGTCGCGGCCTCGTCGGCGAAGAGCTGAAGCTGATCACCACGATCCTACCGGAGCGAACGGCCGCACGACGGCTGGGCGCCCTGGCCGGCCCGTTGGTGGCCGACGCCCTGGCCGAAGGCGCGATCATCGGCACGGCGTTTCCCGAGGTGTCAGCGGCGGTCCGCGAAGCGATCGGCGGAGATGCGCTGCGCATCTACGAAACCCGCGACGTCGCGGGGGTACAGCTCGCCAGCGCGACGGTCGGCCTGTTCACCATTTTGCTCGGTTTCGTGACCGAGCAGGGCACCGACCCAGGGACGATTGCGATGCTCGCCATCCGCGGCATGGTCGAGGTATCTCGGATCGGCGAAACTTTCGGTGCGAAGCGCGAAACCTTTCTCGGGCTCGCTGGCCTCGGAGACCTGATCGCGGCGGTCGCTGGAGACCAACGCCCCGAATATCGACTCGGCCAAGCGATCGCACGCGGCGCCGATCTCACGCGAGCCACCGCAGAGGTCGGGGCCAACGTCGAAGGTATCCAAGTCGCACGCAACCTGATCGCTCACGCCCAGGCGCTCGGTGTCGCCACGTCGATCTTCGTATCGGTGCTAGACGGCGAGATGACAGCCGAGGATGCGCTCGACGCGCTGATGAACCGGCCGGTGGGGATGGAGTAGACGTGGAGCCTTCAGAGCTGGTCATGTGGAGCTTTCCGACCCGCATCCTCTTCGGACGCGGAGCCGCCAGTCAGTGCGGCCACGAGGCAAGAGGGCCTCTTGCCCACCGGGCCCAGTCGGAAGTCCGAATTTCGTGTAGATCGTGGGCACCGTGACCCCGCCTGGTGTGCAAGGCCACGCAAGGTGCAGTGGCCGAGGGACAATTTGTTGCAGTTGCTCTTCGTCGCAACGGAGTCCACGGACAAACTCGGACGCGAAACTCAAAAGCGCAACGAACCCAATACCTTACGTGCAGACGTCGTGGACACCGACGTGCACGTCCTGAATCAGCTGGGGTTCCATAGCGCGCGGAAGTTAGCGCCGATTGGGGGAATCGCCAGTGACCAAAGAAGAAAGCCCCGTCTCTGTCGAGACGGGGCCTCGCTAACTCCGGCAGCGTCCTACTCTCCCACAGGGCTTCCCCTGCAGTACCATCGGCTCGGACGCCCCTACTCCTCCGAAGACCACAAGAGCATGCCGTCTCCATTTCGCATCTTGAGGAGGTCGGCCTGGCCGGTACCCGTCACGCTGTTGTGGAGGCAAAGGCTAACGGCGCCGCCGTTCTGATGCGTCTTCGCACTCCACAGGGTATTGCCAACACTGTCCTTTATCAGAAAATTTCCATCGCCTTGGAATTTCAAGGCCTCACCTTGAAAGTCCCCCGTTTTAGAAGCCCACAGGACCTTATTCGTACCGTTCTCGCGCAAGACTAAGTTGCCGTCGCCTTGCCATTTCAGGTGCGCCGAGCCGTTCTCAAGCAGAATTCCGGTGTGGTCCGGATTGCTAGCGACGAGCTTCTGCTGGGTCTCACCAGGCTTCCCCGGTACCGGCAAAGCGTTCGGATAGGCGACAGCGCTGCCCTTACACTCAGTCTCTTCGAGCGGAACGTTGATCTCGTGGAGGGCGAGATCGAGGCTCATCGTGGTGTATGTCACTTTTCCTTGCCATCCGTCCTCCCGGGAACTCCAATCAGACCAACCACTACAAGTCGGATTCGTCCCGTTTTTGCGGATCACATGAAACGGCTTAATGAGGTCGGAGAGGTAGCTGCCGCCTCCATTGCCCGGTTTGCCGCCATCGCCACCGCAATAGCCACCGCCACCGCCGCTTCCACCGTTGGACCCGACGTTGGCCACGCCAGAACCACCACCACCGTATCCGGAGCCTCCAGACTGTCCTTCAAATCCATTGTGGACTGTCGATTCGTTGTTCGTAGGTTGCGCCTGCCGACCGCCGCATTGTACTCCGATGACCCCGTACTCTGCGGCGCCACAGTATCCGCCGCTTTCGTGGCCTCCACCGCCTCCGACTTTCCCTTTTACTTCTGGGTTACCGGTCCCCACTCCGCCATTGGCGTGGGCGCAGTCCTTCGCAGACCCGTTTCCGCCGGGGCGGTTGTCGCCGCCCGCGCCATCATCATACATACCATTACCCCAGGCCCCGCCGCCGCCTGCAGCAACGACGAGCGGATAGTACTCTCCTTTATTGGGCAACCGAATGAGGAGCGCGGACGCGCCGCCCCCACCGGCCCCTTCTGGTGAGGGATTGTAAGTCACGAAAAAATCCTCCCAATCGAACGTTTTCCCAACCTTCCCGGCGATAAGCCTGAGGCCGGCGTTCACGGGCATTTTCTCTGGCCAATCATTTTCCGAGCTACCTAGGTGGTAGTAAGCGGTAATCGTGGCGCCACCACCACCGCTTGCGGCGGCACCGATGTTCACGCCGTTGTTCCAACTTGTGTTGGTATGACAATTGCCCACGCTGCCCTGGAAGCCTTGGAACCAGGCTCGACTCCCCCCATTGGCACCCCTGACGACAAACTTGTAGACATAGGGTCCCTCTTTGTTGTTAGCGACGATCAGATCCAATTCTTGTCCGGCCTTGGCGTCGGCCTTGACCCCGTTGTGTGAGGCGAGGAAGAAACACCCGAAGATTGAGGCGACGAAAATCGTCACTGCCCTCTGATTCGAGCCCCTTCGGTGCCGTTTGGTGGGACAATGTAGTCTATCACTGGCTAATTTTGCTCTGTTCATCTTTATTATTCTCCGTGGACGAGCCCATTGGCAGCGTCTCGTTTTTGTTGAGACTCTAGAACCCCGAACGACCCTGATTATTCCATTCCATCGAAATCGATACAGCGAAAGGAGGAGAAACTCGGCGGTACTAGAGCCTTTTACGGTACTCTAAATGGAGACTCAAAGCTTCAACTTAATGATGCGGATGGAAAGAAGCGTGAGGGTGTTCAAAACTCTGTGTCAGCCAGGCAGCTATTCTCGTCTTGACAGTTTGTTTCTCATTTATTACTGGAAAACCAACTGAAGATTTTACAACAACAATTAGATCCACATTTCTTATTCAATAACCTCAATATTTTATCTGCACTGATTATCTCCAAACCAGAGGTTGCTGAAGACTACCTCGATACATTTACTAATATCTATCGCTATATCTTGGATAGCCACAACCTTAAAACAACAAGCCTTGAAAATGAAATTGCCTTTGCGACCGATTACATGTCGCTATTAGATAAACGCTTTTCTAATGCCTACAAACTAGAAATTCTGCACAAAAAAGAAACAAGCTTAAAGCATATAACTTTACCTTGCTCTCTTCAACTAGCGTTAGAGAACGTAATTAAGCATAATCAAGGAGATAAGGATAATCCATTGCTGATCCGTGTCAATATTACCGACCATTGGCTTGAAATTAACAATGAAATCAGATCTAAGACTAATACCCTTCCTTCAAATAAATTAGGGTTAAACAACATGAGACTTAGAGCAGAGGCAATTCTGGGCAAATCAATAGAGACAATACAGGAAAATGATCAATTCACATTACGCCTTCCTCTTATTGGCGATTAACATAACATGCGATGAATATACTATTAATAGAAGATGAGCCCTTGGCAGCCGAAAAACTGGCAAACCATATATCGAAGTACAACCCCCAAGCAAAAATTTTTGGACCCCTGGATAAAGTTACGAAAGTTAAAAAATTTCTTTTAAAAGAAAATTCTCTAGATCTTATTTTTTCTGATATAGAATTACTTGATGGATCTGTTTTTCATACACTGAGTGAAATCGACTTACCGTGCCCGATTATATATACCATGACTTATGATTACTACTGGATGCAAGCTTTCCAAAATATGGGGATCGAGTATTTACTAAAACCATTTTCTTACAAACGTTTTACTAACGCCATGATAGCTTTCGAGCAGCTAAAGGAAAACTTTTCAAAAAATAATACTAAACAAGGAGAATCTACCGATCAAATCGGTTTCAGACGTAGATTTCTATTAAGGAAAAGACAGGGAATGAAGGTTATACAAGTAGAAGATATCATCTGCTTACGTGCAGAAGGAGGCATCATTATTGCCCAAGACAAAAATGGGTTAAATCATTCTTTAGTCCAACAGTCAGTAACCGACCTTGAATCCCAACTGAACCCCCAGGACTTTTTTAGAATTAATCGCAGTGCTATAATCAACATTCAATATGTTCAGCGTTTTGAGAATTATGGTAAGGACACTCTAGCAATATATCTTTCAGGGCTGGATGAGCCATTAATTACTAGCAAGACAAGAAGTCCTAATTTTCGGCAATGGCTAGATAGCTAGCCAAATTAAGATAACAGAAAAAATAGAGCTAGCAATAAACGTAACCCGCCATTGCATAAAATGTTTTTACAAATTTATATTGGAATTCAGAGATATAGCCGACAACTAGAAATAAAAAAGCAAGTTACATACTAATCCAATATACGATCCCAATAGTGGCTTCGCAGGCGCATTTCTTCTTTAACCTCCTCGGGAAGTAAATCAATTGGAGATATACCCTCCTGTACCTCCCAACCTCCTCCCAAGGACAAATAAACCAACACTAAATTTGTTGCCACCGCGCCCTGCGCAAGCACCAATATATCCTGTTGTTGAAGATTGGATACCATGGTGGTAATGACTGTGTCAAATTCAATTTGGCCATCTGTATACTGGGTCATTGAGAGGTTAACGGACTCCCTCGATGCCTGGGCCGCGGTCGCATATAATACCTGCTGCTCTTGTGATTTAAGATAGGCAACGATCGCATTTTCAACATCTACTTGTGCTTGTAAGACAACTTGTTGATAATCAGATACAAGTTGCTGAAAGGTGGCGTCCTGTAAGCGTATATTACTACGTAGCCGTCCGTAGTTGAATATATTCCAATCAAACTCGACAAAAATATCCCAGGCGTCACTACTGCCTTTAAGTTCCCCTCCCCTAATATCAATTGCCCCGATTAATCCGCCAATAGAAAAATTTGGATAGAGCTCGGCTCTCGCAACACCAATGAGCTCTCCTTGTGCGGCAAGCAAGCGCTCTGCCTGACGAATATCTGGGCGTTGCCTCAGAAGATCTTGAGGCATGCCAATGGCAGTGGTGGCAGGAACATGTGGTACAGTTGAAGGGGCTGAAAGTATGTCATTGAGGCCTTGAGGCGGCATCCCAAGCAGTATCGCCAAGGTATTTTTAAGCTGTTGAAGGAAAATTTCTAGTCCCGGAATGGCGGCCTCGGTATTACTAAGTAAGGTTTGGGCCTGCTCAACATCTAGCGCGCTGACTTCGCCAGCACGAAATTTTGCTTCAGCGATTCGCAGCCCTTCTCTTTGTATATGAATATTATCCCTGGCAACATCGATACGGCGCTTGAACGTCCGGATATTAATATATGTCTGTGCCACTTGTGCGATAATCGAAATAAGAAAACCGTCATATTCAGCCATACTCGCTTCAAAGTCTGCTACGGCAGAGTTCACTAAGCGCCTTAACTGCCCCCACATATCCATTTCCCAAGTTAAATTGAAATTGAAATAGTATTCAGTCTGGTAATTACCGGGCACTCCTGATCGCACGTATTTTGAGCGATCTACTAATCCCTCTATTTGCTGTAGCTGGGGGTACTGATTTCCGATTGCGATTGCAAGAAGCTGTTGAGCCTGAAGAGCTCTTAGAGCAGCAGATCTCAATTCCAAATTATTACTTATTGCCATGTCTACTAGATCATCGAGAATCGGATCTGAGAAGGCCACTTGCCACCAAAATGGGTTAACTACCTCAAGGCTGTTTAAGTGTTTATTTTGATCATAAATCCAGGAATCTTCGATGGTTACCGGGGGCGGCAGGTAGTTAGGGCCCAACATACAGCCATTGCCAATAATTACAGACAGCGCTCCCGCAGCAACTGGCAGGCAGAGTGACCTAAACGCTTTGAAGCTATGGATTCTGCGACGTTTCATCTTGCCCGGCGTCCGCAGTGCCGCTCATTATAAGCACTGTACTGGTAAAGCCGACTCGGAGATCCACCGATTCAGGGGTTTCTGTCAAGTGAACCCTCACAGGTATCCGCTGTGCAAGACGAATCCACTCAAAAGTCGGATCTATCCTTGGCAGCAGGTCATTACCAGCGCTTCCATCCTCTTGTGCGATGCCCCAGCCGATACTCTCCACATAGCCTTTCAGGGGCCGGCCTGGATAGGCCATCAATGTCACTATTGCTTTATCCCCCGGTGCTATTCGACGAATAAATGTTTCTCGAAAGTAACCTTCCACCCTATAAGTACTGACATCTACGATTGATAACGCAGGCTGATTGGTAACTGCCTGATCACCAAAGCGAAAGTCAAGATTTGTAACATAACCGGAAACCGGTGCGGTGACAGTTGTATATTCAAGGTTGAGCTCGGCTTGACGTACCATAGCAAGGGCGGCACGTACGCCTGGGTTGTCCGCACCTAGCGCCCCAAGCTGTGCCCGAACTTGTGCCAACTCTGCTTGCGACTGCTCCAAGACAGCCACGGACTCTGCGAGCCTTGCCTCCGCGCCGGCACGATACTCCAGAGATGACTCATACTCAGCCTGGGCAGCTTGAAGAGATCTCAAAGAAGTCGCTCTCTGTGGGAGCAACTCTCTTTGACGCTCATACTCCGCTCTGGCTTTTGCTATTTTCGCATCTAATGCATTTATACTGCTCTGCGCCTGGACTATGGCAGCTTTGGACTCCCTTATTCTTGCCTTATAGGCAAGAATGTTCTCTCTCTGAGCATTATAAGTATCAATGGCCTCCTCGTATTGAGCCTTGGCCTCTGCCAAGGCCGCTTCATAAATCCTTGGGTCAATCTGAAACAGAAGCTCCCCCGCATTGATAAACTGGTTATCTCTGATGGGTAGCTCAACAACTTGACCGGACACCCTGGGAGTAACTTGTATTATATCTGCCTGAACTGTACCATCCCTGGTCCAAGGGTTGTTGAAATACTTCCAAAACTGGAAAACCAGTAATAACATGGCAACAAGTACCATACTTCCAGTAAGGACATATTTACTGAACTTCTTCACTCTTATATCCCCACAAATACTGCCCCGATAAAAACTGAGTAAATTATGCTTAACGAGATAATAACCACTGGGGGATTTGCAAAATATCTGGATAAACGATAACGATCCAAGAGCCTAGCTGTAAGAAGTGCCGCAGTCACACCCAGCAGCCCTGACACCAGAACTGGTGAAAAGTAGAATCCACCAAACGAAATATCATGCGGTACTTTTTCCATTCAACACCCTATCCAGCTCATAGGAACCTCTCTTCACAAAAATATTTCCAGTCTACAGATTCTGACAAATGAAAGAATTCAGCCAAATAGTTATTGATACAATGTGCAACACCTAAAAAGTATAAAAAATTGGACACCCCCTCCCTGGATTCCGCACTACTCTCCCTTAACTCCATCAACTCACTAACATCAATATCTGCTCTATCAAAAATTCTTTTATAACCCACCATCAAAGAGTTAATATCTATTTTTTTCTTTTTTCCTGAAAGATAAAAAAATATCTTTCTAGCAAGGCACCGCCAGATAAAGGCCTCACGAATAATTTTTTTAGGAGCCACAAAATTTAACTCTGCTCTATCGATCCCATATAAAATCTTGATCTGATTGGCAATTAACATTAACAGGTCAACAATCCTATCCATTTGCTCTTTGGACATTCCTCTAATGCGACTTTCACTAATACCTTCTTTCCAATAAAGGATGTTCTTATGCGACACCATTATGATATTTAAATGATACAAAACATATAGTTGATGGTAGATAGGCCGTCTTTTAGCGACAGGAATATCGCCCTCGACCACCAAGCAAGCAGAACTATTAAGGAACCTGTCTACATTTTTTTTGAAGTTCTTCTCTGGATGTGAAGAAAAAGGTATATTCCTTGAAATGGCCAATATGCAAAAAATGATCGCAAACATAAAAAAATAATTTGTATATACACCAAAATTATAAACTTGATAGTTACTAAAATTGAAAATAATTTGCGGAAATATTAGCACCAACACTCTTGTCATCGACTGCGCACCAAAGGCTTTAGTGGAAAAATAACAAAGAATAAAAGTCCAAATAAATATCATAAGCCCCAACGAGTAGAAACCATATAACTTTGGCATAACAAAGAAATATAACGGCGCAGACATTAAGCATACAAGAATGACGAAAAAACAAGTTTCAAACAATCTAACTTGTGAACTAAGGGTAGTTATAATTGCTATAACTGTAATCAGAAGCACAACTAGCAAACCGCCGAGCATATCAGGAACAAATAGATATGCCAAGTATGCGATCCATATACCAACTAGCACACGAACAACATTGGCAAGCCTGTCTGGGTCCGGCATAATTAGACTAAACCAGTATGCCCCCTGCTCACCTAAATACTTTACATAAGAATATCCCAGATTTTTAATATCATTTACAGAATGTATTAAAGCCCGAGAATCAACTTCAAGATCATTTAATGATCGCTTTGTAACAGATAAAGCTGCTGTCTCAAAAGTTGACAACTCTTTTATTTTCTCAAGATCTCCATGAACACTCCTTTCTTTCACGTTATCGGCTAACTTTCCCTCAGATATTGTGAGTTTTATCTGCGTAAAACGGTGTTCCATATCCTTTACATATTCTTTCATGCCAATAAAGTAATTAGGCACACCTAGTTCACTTGAAAGGCCTAGACTTTCCTCCAGCTTGAGTAGTGACTGTGTCATTGCCGATGCGCAAACCCCAAAATAACCCCATTGTTTACGACACTCCCAAATTTCATAACTATCAGAACTGGCGTCATCTATCGCAATCTGTAGGCGCGCATCTGCTTTCAATAGCTCAACACGATTTTCTGGACGAATTTCCACTTTCTCCTGGTTGAGAAGTCGACTAAAACAGCTAATTGCAAAAAGGCGATGGCTTTCTAGAAGTTCAACCGAAGCCTCATATAACTCTTCACGACTGCAATTTGGCCATATCAGAACAGAAATTAGGACGTAAACGATAATCCCTAATGAGGATTCCTGGACACGCAAAATACCCTCTTCATATGAAATAGAGAAATCACCACCAGTCGCATCCCACAACAATAATATTACATAGCCACAAGTTACCCAAAAGTACTGGTATCTCGACCCTTGTAAAAAATATATACAGCTGGCGACCCATAAAGAGAGCGCGATCATAAACAGCCAGCGATCCTGAGGGAATAGTGCGACAATTAACCACCCACCCAATAACGCAAAGATGGTCCCCAGAATCCACAGAATGGCGCGATTTAAAGATTGGCCGAGATTTGCTTGACTGCACACAATAACAGCAAACCCACCCCAAAAGGGCTTTTCCCAATTAAGCCCCATCGCAATGGCATAAACAATTACCAAAGCCGACGCAAGTTTGATCGACTCTTTAGCATTACGAGATAAAAACAAAGCCCTCTCCAACTATTTTTGCGATACCTTAGCAACGCCTATTTATTCTTTGGCGCATTAAGACATATATGTCATAAAATCATGATGGATAGCCAAAAGGGAGTATGGCATACAGGGAGGTAAGCAAATCAGAGTTACTACTGGGTCAGAAGAAAAGAATACACTGCACTCGAGACGCGCTGTGAATACATCCCGGTAAGCTCGTAATCGGCATCCATGCCTCATACGGTCTCGAGCGCAGTGTATTCTTTCCTTCCCCCTTTTTAGTATACAAAGAGCCCTGATTTAAATTAACCGTTTAATTATCTGTCAAATGATATAACTTTCTCTAAATCCTGAGGTTTACTCACTTTAAAAGTAAGTATTCTAGGTGCTGAGATATATTTTAGCGGGAGAGAGGATAAAGCGCCTTCACACAATAAAGGAAATAAGTTTTCATGAGTTACCTAGTGCCCTTTCCTTTTTCGCTAGCATAATAAAACTACTATGCTGTATTAAGGAGGTCTGCAGTGAAAAATATACGCATACTTATTATTCAAATGGAGACTTGAAAGAAAAGCAAAGCTTCTCTTATGAGAGCGTGATATTAAGGTTAGCCTTGCTTACATAAATTGCATTTACGAGATAAAATCAGCTCTACATTGCCTTACCAGGAAATGTAGAGCTGATTAACGCTTTATTACTTAGAGGGTTGCAGACGAACTACACCACCAAAAGTGCCCGATACTATTTCGCCACTGCCACCAATTTGAGCCGCCGAATAAACGCTATTATACTTCTCTCGATATCCTAGTGGAATATGAAATACACTTTCACCTGTATCCCAATTCACAGCCTCCAGTGTCCACATTCCCTGTCGCTGCCCCCAACAGTAAACTAAATTAGAGGATTCGCTCATAGTCGGTACGCCATTTGGGCAGCTTATTTCTTTATTCGCCCAAAGACTGCTCAAAGTACGACTGTAAGAATTCCAATGAAACTGCTCAATACCATAGGGGGCATTATCCGGGAAATTAGAAAACAGTACCGTAAGTCTTTCAGGAACGTCCGGAAATCGGGAAAAATCCCAACCATAGTCATTATTAACAACAAATGCACGATCACCTCGAACCAAGACCGATTGCTCAGATATACTCCTCGTCGCATTGGGATTACCAAAAGTAATAGGAATTTCCGCTGCAATTCTTCTATCTTTACCTTCAGAAATCGGTTTCCAACCCATTGGTATCTGGTCACGCCACATCACCACTAGGTTCATAAGTTCCTGACCATCAGTAAACACGACCAGTTTATCATCACCCGCATTCATTAACGTGGGTGTGGAACCAGAGCCAATTCCCAGTCGGCCCGGCCAAGGAGTCTCTTGTCCGGCTTCATAAGCTGTCTTCCAGGCCCCTTTTCTTTTGTCGGCGCTTATCCTATTTCCAGTCCACTGAAATCGATACATCTTTTTGCTGGAAACCACATAGATACCTCCCTCTTCATCTATGGAGATTGAGTTTGATATCTCTTCATCTTCATCAATCCTTGTATGATAGAATTTATCTAGATCTCTATTGATTACCAATACCAACCCCTTGGAGGTTGCGAGACAAATATAACCATCATAAGTCATATTCATCCCAACAATAACTTCACTCTCGGCAGACAAAAGCTCCTCAGGAATATCAAACTTTTTATATAAATTTATTTCTGATCCTGGGTCTCCCTTGATTGCATCCCCATAAACCAGCAAACTAGAGCCATCCGGCACATAAAATTTATAATCCTCATCCACAAGGACATAAGCTCCAGAAAGTCCTCCTGTCATTTCACCTTTTAATTTTGTATCAATCTTATTTATCTGATTTCCACTCATATCCATTTTAAAAACAGATCCAAGTGTGCTCCCCCAAACCACTCTCTTACCAGTTACTTTATAGACTGGTGAGTAAGCAAGAATAATTGGGACAGGTATTGTTTCAGAAAGCTCCGTTTGAAGGCCTGAAATATCATCTAACTCTATACCCTTCAAATAAGAGGACCCTTGGTTGTAGGGATTTCTATGACTCATGGGCCAGGGCGAATCAGCCAGAAATGGATTCTTTGGTGGGTCAATAATCGACTCCGCAATTGTTACATTAAAAAAAACAGATGCAGAAAAAATATTAATTAAAAATACAAACCTTAAACACCTTATCAATCCAGGAAACATCAAAATATCCTCCATGTTCAATCAAACGCCTAACTACAAGGCAGAAAATACGAAACACTAAGAACTCCGAAAACTTCCTTAAAGGCTTCTCTACAAATTATCGCTTGAGCGTCCTTCCAGCCAATATTACGAGGGGGGCTTTAGGGTAATATAATTGAGGAAAGCGAAATTTTTAGGGGCACCCTTTAACAACAGGAGCCAAGCAATACTATAAAGAAAATTGTTTGAACTCAATATTGAAGACCGCATCATCCTAGCCGTTACCTTCTACAAGTCGCTCCCTAAGCTTTTGTTCAGTGTTTGGCAGCTGAAAATATTTCATTAGCGAGTGCTTGACACCTTGAGCTCCGCGCTAAATTTGATAGATATCAATTTTTTAAAATTGATACCGCTAAGTAAATAGTATTAAAGCCGACGGCTTTACACCAATTAACAGTGATCGCCAAGAGCTATATATATCAATAAAATATACTTATTTATTTAACAATTTAGTAACGGGCTCACGATAGGCTAATTGCTAGATTCTCAGAATAAGCGATATACGTTCTTACGTCAGTTACCACTGCTTCCCTTATCGGGTAGATATTTATTGTCACTCTCCCTGGGGAGGAAGGAGCTTGCCTCCCCTTTTAGTCCCTTAAAGTTTGTGCATTAGATTTGACTCTAGAATACTTAGAGCAACATAAAGACCCCTTACGGGGCCGTTTAGCAAAAACTTCAGGCATTTAGAGCCTTAAACTGTCGTCTACGACGATGCAGAACAGGCTCAGTGTAACCATTTGGCTGTGCACAGCCCTCGAAAATGAGCTCGCAAGCCGCCTGAAAGGCAACGCTTTTATCGAAATCTGGGGCCATATTGTTGTAGTTGGAATCACCAGCATTCTGGCGATCCACAACTGCCGCCATACGCTCCAGGGTTTCGCGCACTTGCTTCTCGCTGACAATACTGTGCTTGAGCCAATTGGCGATATGTTGGGAGGAAATACGCAAAGTTGCGCGGTCTTCCATTAGGCCTACATCATTGATGTCCGGCACCTTGGAACAGCCCACACCCTGCTCTACCCAACGCACTACGTAACCTAGAATGCCCTGGGCGTTGTTATCCAATTCCAATTGGATATCCTTTGCACTCCAGTTTGGCTCTTTTGCCACAGGCACGGTGAGAATATCTTCCAGTTTGGCGTGATGGCGGTGCTGAATTTCTTCCTGGCGGCGGGCTACATCCACTTTGTGATAGTGCAACGCATGTAGGGTTGCTGCAGTTGGGGAGGGTACCCAGGCTGTATTAGCGCCGGCCATTGGGTGCGCTAATTTGGCATGCATCATGGCCAACATCTGATCCGGAATCGGCCACATGCCTTTACCAATTTGCGCTTTCCCTTTGAGGCCACTATTAAGGCCGACATCCACATTCCATTCTTCGTAGGCATTAATCCAAGTGGACTGCTTCATATCGCCCTTTCGAATCATAGGGCCGGCCATCATAGAGGTGTGGATTTCGTCACCAGTCCGGTCCAGGAAGCCCGTGTTAATGAAAACAACACGCTCCTTGGCTTCTGCGATACAGGCTTTCAGGTTTACCGTAGTGCGGCGCTCCTCATCCATAATGCCCATTTTGACGGTATAGCGAGGCAGACCGAGAACGTCTTCAATGCGGTTAAACAGGGTATTAGCAAAAGCGACCTCTTCTGGACCGTGCATCTTAGGCTTGACAATGTAAATACTGCCGGTGCGAGAGTTCTTGGTTTCGTTATCGCCACGCAAATCGTGTAGCCCGATCAGGCTGGTGATCATGCCATCCAGAATACCCTCTGGAATTTCCTGGCCATCGCCAAATAAGATGGCATCATTGGTCATCAAGTGGCCCACATTACGCACAAACATCAGACTGCGGCCTGGCAGAGTTAGCTGGTTACCGTTCGGTGTAGTGTATTCACGATCCACATCCAGGGCGCGCTCGAAAGTTTTGCCACCTTTATTGATGGTTACCTTGAGATCGCCCCGCATCAGGCCGAGCCAGTTACGATAAACCACCACCTTATCTTCAGCATCCACTGCAGCTACTGAGTCTTCACAGTCCATGATGGTTGTCAGTGCGGATTCCACCAGCACATCCTTGATACCAGCATCATCCGTTTTGCCAACAGGACTTTCCCGATCAACCTGGATCTCAAAGTGCAATCCATGCTGCTTGAGTAAAATACAGCTGGGTTCTTCACTATCGCCGCGGTAACCAACAAACTGTTTGCCGTCTTTAACCGTCGCAATGTCACCGTTGGCCAACACTACTTCCAGCAAAGAACCGTTTACACGGTACTGCACAGCATCTTTATGGCTACCGCAGGTAAGCGGAGCCGACTGGTCGAGAAAGTTGCGCGCGTATTCAATTACCTTGGCACCACGCACGGGATTGTATTCAGTGCCCTTTTCCGCACCGCCCTCTTCGCTGATTACATCGGTGCCGTAAAGGGCATCATAAAGGCTACCCCAGCGGGCATTGGCGGCATTGAGTGCGTAGCGGGCGTTCATTACCGGGACTACCAGCTGCGGACCAGCCAGCGTAGCGATTTCCTCGTCCACATTCTCTGTGGAAACATTAAAGTCTGCAGGCTCTTCAACCAAATAGCCGATCTCGCGTAAGTATTCCCGGTAGCCTTCAAGGTCACGAAAAACCTCGGGGTTATCTGTGTACCAACGATCCAGGGTTTCCTGTAACTCATCGCGCTTTTCCAGCAGGGCCCGATTAGCCGGCGCGAGGTCACGGACAATAGCGTCAAGCCCAGCCCAGAACTCATCGGCGCTGACCCCCGTTCCTGGAATCACTTCCTCGCAAACCAGATTGTAAAGCTCTGGTGCTATTTGCAGATCACCGATTTGGACTCGTTCCGTCATACCCTGGGCCTCTCACTGATTGTTGGAATTACGGCATTCTAAACAGCCATTTCGACATACCGCTAATTTATAGGTGCAATTTCCACTATTCATAAACTAAATTTTTATGAGCTCAGTCACCACGTGAAACACTTTCGGTAGAACTGGCCGTTCACTACCAACGCGTATGATTCCAAACCTGGCCGGTCACCTACAGCGCCCTGCCAATATCCAATATCAGGCGCCGCAACCAGCGGTGTGGTGCACTCTGCTGCAGCAACGGGCTCCATGCCATTTTGAGTTCCAACGGGGGGATATCCAATGGCGGGTCCCTGCGTACCACCCGCGGATTATCGCTAGCCAGCTGTGCCAGGCGTGTAGGCACCGTCACAATTAGGTCACTCTGTTCTGCTAACAACGTGGCCACTTGATAGTGACGGGTGAATACAGAGATATCGCGCTTCTCTCCCAGCTTACCAATGGCTTCGTCAACCCAGCCGAGCCTCTGTACATCTTCGGGGTTGACCCCCACCCCCACCCCCATACCGGTTTTGCTCACCCAGATATGCTGGGCCTTTAAATAACTTTGCAGATTGTAGTCCTCAAGGATCGGGTTATCCGCACGCATCACGCAGGAAAAGCTATCGCGCCATACAGTAGCCTGATGAAAACTCTGGGGCATGCTATCAAAGCGGTTAATCACCATATCCACTTTGCCCTGCTCCACATCCACAAAGCTCACATCACTCGGCGTCATGATATCCAGGCTAATGCCAGGGGCGTCGTTGCGAAGCTGCTTGAGCAGGGGCGGTATCAGGGTGGACTCAGCATAATCACTGGCCATGATACGGAATGTGCGGCGGGTGTTAGCTGGGTCAAAATCCCGGTTTGGCTGGATTACCCGGTCGATACTGGAGAGGGCTTCTCGCACCATCGGCTGTAATTCCAGCGCCCGCTCAGTGGGCATCATACCCTCGCGGGTCCGCACCAGAAGTGGGTCATCAAATAGCTCGCGTAGTCGCTTGAGGCCATTGCTCATGGCGGGCTGGGACAGCCCGAGATAATTAGCAGCGCGGGTGACGTTGCGTTCACGAAGAAGGACATCCAGATATACCAGTAGGTTCAGGTCAGCTCTTTCCAGTTGCATACATTATTTGCCAGATCGATAGTGAAAATAAAATCAATAAATTAGGCAAATTATGCCACTCCTCCTAAGATACTCAACACCTAATCGCAGTCACCGTTTTAAGGAAACACTGTCATGTCCACTTACACTCAAGACATCGACGCGGTAGCTAAGCTCCGTGACAGCAAGAGCGGCACTTGGGATGCTATCAACCCTGAATCTGTTGCCCGTATGCGCGCCCAGAACAAGTTCAAGAACGGCCTGGATATTGCCAAATACACTGCCAATATCATGCGCGCTGACATGGAGAACTACGACAGGGACTCTTCCAAGTACACCCAGTCCCTGGGCTGCTGGCACGGTTTTATCGGCCAGCAGAAGATGATTTCCATCAAGAAGCACTTCGAAGGAAACACCGACCGCCGCTATCTGTACCTGTCCGGCTGGATGGTTGCTGCCCTGCGCAGTGAGTTCGGCCCCCTGCCCGACCAGTCCATGCACGAGAAAACCTCTGTTGCGCACCTGATCAACGAGCTGTATACCTTCTTGCGCCAAGCTGACGCCCGCGAACTGAACGACCTGTTCCGCGAGCTGGACGCTGCCCGCGAAGCCGGTGACAAGGCTACTGAGAAAGCTGTTCAGAACAAGATCGACAATCATAAAACTCATATTGTACCGATCATCGCCGACATTGATGCCGGTTTCGGTAACGCTGAAGCCACTTACCTGATGGCCAAACAAATGATCGAAGCGGGTGCTTGCTGTATCCAGATCGAGAACCAGGTTTCCGACGAGAAGCAGTGTGGACACCAGGATGGAAAAGTGACTGTTCCCCACGAAGACTTCCTGGCCAAGATCCGCGCAGTTCGCTACGCATTCCTGGAGCTAGGCGTAGATAACGGCGTTATTGTTGCCCGTACCGACTCACTGGGTGCCGGCCTGACCAAGCAAATCGCGGTAACCAAGGAACCGGGTGACCTGGGTGACCAGTACAACGCCTTCCTGGATTGCGAAGAAATCGACGCTGCCCAGCTGGCTAACGGTGACGTTGTAATCAACCGCGAAGGCAAGCTCCTGCGTCCCAAGCGCCTGGCTTCCAATCTGTTCCAGTTCCGCAAAGGTACTGGCGAAGCCCGCTGCATCCTGGACAGCATCACCTCCCTACAAAACGGTGCTGACCTGATCTGGATTGAAACCGAGAAGCCCCATATTGGTCAGATTGGCGGCATGATGGACGAGATCCGTAAAGTGGTTCCCAATGCGAAACTGGTTTACAACAACAGCCCGTCCTTTAACTGGACCCTGAACTTCCGCCAGCAGGTATTTGATGCCTGGAGTGAAGAAGGCAAAGACGTATCCGCTTACGAACGCGCCAACCTGATGAGCGCCGAGTACGATAACTCTGAACTTTCTGCAGCGGCTGACGAGAAGATCCGCACCTTCCAGGCCGACGCGGCTCGCGAAGCAGGTATCTTCCACCACCTAATCACCCTGCCGACTTACCACACTGCGGCCCTGTCTACCGATAACCTGGCCAAAGAGTACTTCGGTGAGCAAGGTATGCTGGGCTACGTGAAAGGTGTACAGCGTAAGGAAATCCGCCAGGGTATCGCCTGCGTTAAGCACCAGAATATGGCTGGCTCTGACATTGGCGACGACCACAAAGAATACTTCGCTGGCGAAGCTGCCCTGAAAGCAGCTGGTAAAGACAACACTATGAACCAGTTCGGCTAAACAGGCTTTATACCTTTTCGATGCATAGAGGGCGGCGCAAGCCGCCTTTTTCTTTTGTATATTAGACGGCCACAACTCCGAGGCCACTGACTTCACTTGGGTTTGTTAATGCCTTCTTTGGGGGCTCTGCCGAAGAAGAACAGTAGGGGCAAATTCTGATTCAATCGCTGCACTTTGAATTTGCGCTGCCATCTTGGCCCTTATTCGCTCTTCGCCATTACCAGCCTTTTTGGAGAATTTTGCGCCACCTCGACTAACCTTACTTTACACCCTCCATGATTTGCCCATATGCCCGATCCAGGCTTGGTACTCATACTCAACTGCGGCAGCTCCTCATTGAAGTTTGCTGCGCTGGACCCCACCAATGGGGAGGAGCACTTGAGCGGCCAGGCTGATGCTCTGGAAAGTTCCGTGGCCACACTCAAGTGGCGATACCGTGGTGAAAATAATCTCCTTCAACTGTCCCCCAACGATGACTTCCGGAGTGTAATTGAAGGATTAGTTGAACGGATGGATGGTCCCTGGTCCACCTTGAAAACCCAGTTACTGGCCATTGGCCACCGGGTGGTTCATGGAGGCGAACACTTTGCCAACTCAGTTTTGATAGACCAGCAAGTTTTGACTGCGATCCGATCCTGCTGTGAGCTGGCACCGTTGCACAATCCCGCCGCCCTGCAGGGTATACAGGCCGCTCTACTGGCCTTCCCACAGTTGCCACAGGTAGCCGTATTCGACACCGCTTTCCATCAGGATATGCCAGATTACGCCTATCTCTACGCCCTCCCCTACAAGCTGTACCGGGAGCATCATATCCGTCGTTACGGTATGCACGGCAGTAGTCATCGCTATATTGCCGAACGCAGTGCAGAGCTGCTGGGAAAGCCCTCCTCTGAAATCAATGTCATATCCGCACACTTGGGAAACGGCGCCTCCATTGCTGCAATCAAGGGCGGGCACAGTGTAGACACCAGTATGGGCCTGACCCCATTGGAAGGCTTGGTCATGGGCAGCCGCTGCGGTGACCTGGACCCCGGCCTGCTACTGCACCTGGGTGAAGCCTTGGACTACTCCTTCACTAAGTTAGAGCAACTGTTAAACCGGGAAAGCGGTCTGCTCGGTCTATCAGAACTGAGCAACGATTGTCGAGAATTAGAAGAGGCCATGGAAAACGGCCACAGTGGAGCCCGCCTGGCTCTGGAGGTATTCAGTTACAGGCTGGCAAAATATATCGCCGCCTACACGATACCCTTACACAGGGTAAACGCTCTGGTATTCACCGGCGGTATCGGGGAGAACTCCACCTGGGTTCGCCAGAAAACCACTAACTGGCTCAGTGCCCTCGGCTATCAACTGAGCCAGGAGCAAAATGAATCCACCCGCTTTGGTATCGAAGGACGCATTTCCAAAGCCAGCACACCAGAGATATTAGTGATCCCTACCAGGGAGGACTGGGTGATAGCGAGGGATGCTGCACAGTTGGCATCGGGAGCCCGCTGAACATGTCTCAAAATACCCGTATCCTGATGCTGGTACCCCTTGGCGCGGGTGTGGGCATCACCTCAGTCAGCCTGGGTCTGATCCGCGCCCTGGAACGCAACCGAGTTGAGGTGCAGTTTTTCAAACCGGTATCTGAACCAACACCACCAGACGGGACAATAGAACGCACCACGGAAATACTGCGGCAAACTTCCAGCTTAGATATCCCGAGTTCTTTTAATGCTCAGCACGCTGAGTCCATGATGTCTACAGGGCGAATGTCGGAACTGCTCGAAGATATTTTGGCCCGCTGCCGAAGTAGTAGCCAACACGCCGAGATAATAGTGGTTGAGGGTATCTTGCCCAGTAGTGACAGCCAATTCGCCAACCAGCTCAACTTTCAGATTGCCAAGACCCTGGATGCGGAAGTGATACTGGTAGCCTGCCCACAGACGGGCAATATCAAACAGTTGAAAGAGCGATTGCAATTCGCGGTACGCACTTTTGGTGGTGACGTATCCAACCGGGTGGTGGGTTGTATTATCAATAAACTGGGCGCCCCCTCACAACTCTCGGATACCCCCGGCGCTCACTTCGCCAGCGTCCACGCACGACGGGAGATACACCAGGAAATCAATGCTGCAGTTACCCGTGATTCCCTTTACCGCCAGATTCCGCTGCGGATCGTCGGGTGTGTTCCCTGGAATAAAGACCTTTTAGCCCCCCGCGCAATGGATCTCGCCCGACATTTTGATGCACAGATTATCAACCGGGGCGAACTGGATACCCGGCGGCTGCGCAATGTCACTTTCTGTTCGCGCTCCCTTGCAAATATGCTTAGGCGTTTTAAACCCGGCGCTATGTTGGTAACTTCCGCCGACAGGCCCGATGTAGTCGCTGGAGCCTGCCTGGCAGCAATGAACGGGGTAAAAATTGGCTGCCTGCTGTTAACCGGCGGTTATCGTTTGGAGCGTGAGGTACACAAACTCTGCACTCCCGCTATGGAGACTGGCTTACCGGTATTATTAGTCAGCGCGAATACTTGGCGCACCGTAGTAGACTTGCAAACTTTTAACCTGCGTACACCAGCAGATGACCGCGAACGGGTAAACCGGGTGCAGGACTTCTTTGCCAGCCATATGGACGATAACTGGGTGGAGTCCCTGAGCCGGATTTCCACCCGCCCCCGAAGACTATCACCCCCAGCTTTTCGCTATCATTTAACGGAACTGGCCCGCCGTGACTTGAAGCGTATCGTCCTACCAGAAGGGGAAGAACCTCGCACGATCAAAGCAGCCCTGATCTGTGCCGACCGCGGCATTGCTCAGCCCATCCTGCTGGGCGACAGCAAAAACATTGCAAGGGTAGCCGAACAACAGGGATTAAAACTCTCTGACAAGTTGCAGATCATTAACCCGAAAGATGTGCTGGACAACTATGTTGAGCCCATGGTTGCATTGCGCAGGGGCAAGGGGCTGACTGAAGTGGTGGCAATGGAACAGCTCCATGACAATGTAGTGCTGGGCACTATGATGCTGGCGCTGGGTGAAGTGGACGGGCTGGTATCTGGAGCGATTCACACCACGGCAAACACCATCCGCCCCGCCCTGCAACTGATCAAGGCAGCACCGGGGGAGAAGCTGGTGTCCTCTATTTTTTTTATGCTACTGCCAGAACAAGTATTAGTCTACGGTGATTGCGCCATCAATCCTGACCCCAATGCGCAACAACTGGCCGCAATCGCCATACAGTCCGCAGATTCCGCAACCGCATTTGGTATCGAGCCTCGCGTTGCCATGATCAGCTATTCTACCGGCACATCAGGCAGCGGCTCCGATGTGGAAAAGGTGCGCGAAGCCACCAAAATTGCCAAGCAAAAGAGACCCAAATTGATTATTGATGGGCCCCTCCAATACGATGCGGCAGTTACAGAAAATGTGGCTGCGCAGAAGGCGCCACATAGCCCGGTGGCTGGGCGTGCGACTGTTTTTATTTTTCCCGATTTGAATACCGGCAACACTACTTATAAAGCGGTACAACGCAGTGCTGATTTGGTGAGTATTGGCCCTATGCTACAGGGGCTGCGCAAGCCAGTGAATGATTTATCCCGAGGAGCTCTGGTGGATGACATTGTCTACACCATTGCCCTCACGGCGATTCAGGCCCAACAGCGGGATGATAATTAAGCTGGTAAAGAAATACTGGGGCAAATTCGCGTAACTTCGCCAGTATTTCACGGGTCTCGCCTACTATGGCCAACGGTGGCGCATCCTTATGCCGCATTAACCTGTTAACATATTCGTTTGCCAAGTTAATAGGCACTATTCCCAGCTCAGAGGACGACGCATATCTAAATAGTCCTGCAGTGCGGCGGCAACGATATATGCTTCCAAGCGGTGCTCATAAGTATCGGTGTGATCATAACCCATGCGCGCCAGGCAACGCTGAATATGCTCGGTACTTGTGGACTTGTCATGCCAGACCTTACGCCCTTTGATCACTGCTACTAACATCCTCCACCAACTGCGATCTGCCGCCCGTAATTGCTGTAATGCTACCGCTAGCAGTGCCTCTTCGTCAGTAAAATCGGTACCCAGAGGGTAATAGGGTAACATTGATAAGGATTTTTCATCGGAGAAAATCTCAGCGATATGCTCCGGTGTGTTATTGTTGAACTCTGCGGGAATGGTAAAGCTCTTTTCAATTTTTCCAGCGTATTTGGCCTGCTCAAGCAAAACTGCCTGAAAGCGTGTATCGCAAATACTCAACATACTCACCATGACATCCCGATCAGTTTTCCCTCGAAGGTCCACTGCTCCGTATTCAGTGACCACCACATCACGTAGATGTCGCGGAATAGTCGTATTGGAATACTCCCAGACAATATTGCTCTCACAAATACCACCGCGCATCCTTGTGCTGGGCAGGGCAATAATCGAGCGCGCATCGGGCAACGCAAAAGCCTGGGCAACAAAATTGTACTGCCCCCCAACACCACTAACCACTTGGTTATCAACCAACCCGTCGGATACCACTGCACCTCCCAAGGTGACCATCATGGCAGAGTTTACGAAACATGCCTGTTTGCGCTGTGCCTGCTTCAGCTCCCGCTGCGCTTGGACGTCATTGGTAAAATCAATGTCTATCATATCAATGCCAGCGCGTTCCTCGGGCAAAAGGTCCCGCAACTCCTGATACATCACTTCAGGGCCAAGGTAAAATCCACCGTGCAGCCAGGTTCCACCCCGCAGTTTTTTATTCAAGCAATTTCCAATCAAACGTCTGCGGCCGTGCTCACTGTGTAAATCACACTCTTCTTCTTCTCCCTCCGGGGTCAACAGCTTGTGCCCGCGCCAACTATAACTGTCATCCACAATGCCAAACTGCTGAAGGAATTGAGTGTCCTCGGGTGTCAAGGGACAGCTGATACGACCAGCTTTTTTTAATGCCAGCAGGGTTTCCTCACTCACTATATGGATGATTTCATCGGCATCAAGAAGTTGCTGCAATTGAGCATCCCCGTATACCTCACGGGTTAAGACCCCCGCCTTACGCAATTGCAGAAATCCATGAGATACCATTTCGCTGAGACCGTACAAACCCTGCTGAAAAGTCTCAACCATCAGGGGCAAGTCTTCGCGGTAAGTCAGGGATTCACAGCCGACCAATTCTTCAACCAGTCGCCGATAGAGAGCATTTTCCTTATGGCGCAAGCGTAGCGCATGGCAAACAGCATCCCCGAGAGCGCCAATGCCTACCTGCAGGGTACCGCCATCGGCAACCAGGCTAGCGATATGAAAAGCAGTGCCATACTCGGTAAAACTGACTGGTATCGCGGGAGCGGCAAAAAGCGGTGTATTGAAGGTATCACCTTCCAAAAGGAAATCGAATTTTGTTTCCTCAAGCTCACTGCTGCCAATCATGAAGGGTAGCTGGGGGTTAACCTCTCCCACGAGAAACAGCGGAGGTTCTTCGCGATTGCCAGCCATTTTCAGCAGGGGCAGAGTCAAATCGGGGTTACAGCTCAAACTGTAACGCCCTCCCCCCTCTGCTGGCGCCACCATCTGAGCTATTACATTTACCCCATAACGCAGAAGATCTTCCGGCACCTGCGTATAATTTGCACTCACATAATGCTGCTGGGCATAGTGATTCCCCAGCAGCGCACCCGGTTCCATATAGAACTCAATAACATTGATATTATCCGGCAGCCGTCCCTTGCGGCGAGTGACAACATAACCGAGGTCCTGGTAGTTACTGTATAGGCGGTCCAACAGTGGCTGGATAAAGCGGCGGCTAATATCACTATCGCCTCTGGGGCGTTCCAAGGTCAGGGCGGTGTATATCGTTAAGGAAATTGAAGGATCGGAAACGGCGCGTGCGTAGATAGCATTGGCAAAATGATTGGCCTTTCCTAACCCCAAGGGCAGCCCCAATACAATTTTCCGCCCGGCTTTCTCCAGCAGTGCATCAATACACTTCTCGACATTGGTAAATCGCTCAGGGGGTTCTTTGCAAGGAGTTTCCATGGTGGTCTGTTTTCCCATGCAACGCTATTCAACCCTCCCCGCTGCTTCCCCTAAATGATCGAAATGATCAACCTGTATCGCTTTATCCACCGCATCGGCGGCATCAATCAGGGCTTCGGCCTCCTCATCGCTGATCAGGTTACGCTGCAACCCGTCTTCCACTGACTCGCGGCTGAGTGTGCGTATTCCGCCCCTCTTCAGCTTTTCCCGGGCCTTTTCTGTGGCGCAGACTTTTAAAAATGCTTGCTCAACAATTTCCACACCATCGCCAGGATTACCGACAAATACACCACTGGTGAGGCGATCTCTTGTTTTGGAGGGACTCAATAACAGTTCTGCACATGCGCGGGCCTGACGATCCGACGCGGTATGGATACTATGCCCCCAGGGCATAGTAAGAAAATGCAATAGCTGGCCAAAGAAGGGGCGAGGGAAATTTTGAAAGACCTCCAAGAGGTTAACCTCTATTTTATGTAGACCATCGCGCATGGAGTATTCAAGCAGGGGCAAATCGTCTTTGGGGTTGCCATCATCATAAAACCGCTTGAGGGTGCAGCTGAGCAGGTAGAGCTGGCTAAGTACATCCCCGAGGCGGGAGGAGATCAGCTCCTTCCTCTTCAGTTCCCCACCCAGACTCATCAGTGAGACTTCCGTTACCAGAGTAAGTACCGCGGAATAACGGTTCAATTGGCGATAATATTTTGCTGCGCCACCCACATTACGTGGACTGCTGGCAAAGAGGCCCACTGTCCAACCATGAAAGATCCCGCGCAGCAGAGTTTTGAACTGGAACCATATATGCTTGGGCAGTAATTTATCCAACTGCTCCAAACCCTCCTCTTCGTCAGGATTCTCTGCCGCGAGCATTTCATCCAGCAGGTAGGGGTGACAGCGAATTGCGCCCTGACCAAAGATCATCAGGCTGCGGGTCAGCAAATTAGCGCCTTCCACTGTAATCGCCACGGGTACCGCACGATAGGCATTGCCCAGGTAGTTCATTGGGCCATCCATAATCGCCTTGCCAGCATGAATATCCATGGCGTCATTAATGGCATGACGCAAGCCGGAGGTGGCACTAGCCTTCATAATGGCAGTGATTACCGCAGGCTTAAGCCCATCATCAAGGGCGCGGGTGGTCGTTTTGTGGGCGCTATCAAGTACAAATGCGATGGAAGCAATCTCTGCCAAGCGCCGCTGCACCCCTTCAAAGCGCCCCACCGGTACATTGAATTGCTCACGAATACGCGCGTAAGCGCCAGTAGTGCGTGCCGCCATCTTGGCCCCACCAGTCGAGAGAGAGGGAAGAGAAATCCCTCGCCCGGCGGCAAGTGCGCTCATCAACATTTCCCAGCCTTTGCCAACATTTTCCTGACCACCAATAATCCAACCCATGGGAATAAAAACGTCTTTTCCCCAGTTCGGACCATTTTGAAAAGCCTGCATGGCTGGCAGGTGGCGCTGGCCGATAGTGATCCCCGGTGTATCGGTAGGGACTAAGGCGACAGTAATTCCCAGTGCCTCCTGATCCCCCAGGATATGCTCAGGATCGTAGAGTTTGAAGGCCAGCCCCAACACTGTGGCAACAGGCCCGAGGGTAATATAGCGCTTATGCCAATTCACACGCATACCGAGCACCTTCTCACCCTTGTACTCCCCGTAGCAAATCTCACCGCGATCAATCATCGAGGCAGCATCGGAACCAGCCTGGGGGCTGGTAAGGGCGAAACAGGGAATATCAGAACCATCCGCAAGGCGAGGTAAATAGTGATCCTTCTGCTCTTGTGTGCCGTGTGAAAGCAATAGTTCTCCTGGGCCGAGGGAGTTCGGCACCATTACGGTGACTCCCACACTATTACTGCGTGTGGAGATCTTGGTAACAATTTCGGCGTGGGCCGTGGGAGAGAAGCCAAGACCACCATACTTCTTGGGAATAATGATGCCAAAAAAGCGGTGTTTGCGCAGAAAATCCCAGACATGTTCGGGAATACTGTGATCGACATAACTGATCTGCCAGTCGTTCACCATCTGGCAGAGTTCTTCTGTCGGTCCATCCAGAAAAGCCTGCTCTTCCTCACTCAACTCCGGCGGCCCCATTTTCAGCAACTGGTCCCAATCCGGTTTGCCAGACAACAGTTCGGCATCCCACCAGACTTCACCGGCTTCCATCGCCTCCCGCTCAGTCTCCGAGATTGGCGGAAGAACTCGCCTGATGATATTTAAAAGAGGTCTGGTAAAGTACTTCTTGCGCCATTCGCTCATTTTTACCTTCCATATCGGCAGTAACAGCGAAATACCCTGCCATTTCCTACGGGCCTTAAAGGGGTATCAAAGCACAATGATAGGTGACAATTTCTGGCGGGGAGATTTCACCCGAGGAAATGGATGACCCGCCTGTCGAGCTCGTTGTAAAGCTGGCAAAGACGGGCGCCCATTGGCACCGCTATCACTCAAAATCGACCTATCCTTCTGACGCTTTCAACTGGGCTCCCAGCCCCCGTTTTATTTCAAGTGACCTAACCCTCTACCAACTAATTACTTTGAATCGCTATCACCAATTTATCCCTCCAAGTGATTGGAGGTTAAAAAAATAGAATAAGGGTATAATCATGAAAATTATTTCAACAATATCACTTATCGGCATCGGATTAGTATTTCCTCCATTACTCCATGCCGACCTTGTGGGGGAAGGCCCCCGCTTAAATCCGGAAGACAGAATTACCCAGGATCAAATCTCTACCGGGGAGCTGTCCCTAAAGGAAATTCGTAAAGCAGGCCTGCTTATTTTCTCCACGCCCTTTAATCGCCACGATGGGTATGGCGATGGTGCACATGACACATCAGAACCCGACAATCATTCACCAGAAGCAGGCAACAGACCCACACTACAAGGCAATCGTATTTTTCTGCGCGTAAATGGCCTGGACTCTCAAAATTGCCTGGAGTGCCATACAATCGTCAGCAACCGAACGGTCCCAGCAACTCTGGGCATTGGAGGTGGAGGTGGCTTCAGTACCAGCGCCATGTTCCGCCCAGTCAATATTGATGTGATTGATGAAAGCTTCGACGGCCATGCCGAATATGACGGTCGTCTGATTAACCCCCTATTCCTGTTTGGAGCTGGCGGAATCGAACTGGTTGGCAGGGAGATGACCCATGAACTTCAAGGACTCAAACAATACGCCCTGGATAACCCTGGGACCATCGTTAACTTGGATACCAAATCGGTTAACTTTGGCTCCATCGTCGCCGATGGAAGTGGCAACCTGGACACCTCCAATGTAGAGGGTATTGATGTAGACTTGATAGTCCGGCCATTTGGCAGAAAAGGGGACAATGCCTCAGTTAGGGAATTTGATGTAACCGCCCTGGCATTCCACCTAGGCATGCAGGCAGCGGAAGGTTTTGGCGGTGAGTATGCCGATGCAGATAACGACGGCGTAACTAACGAAATCTCGATCGGCGACCTGTCTGCTCTCAGTATTTTTATCACTACTTTGGATCGCCCTTTCGAACTCGACTCCAAGAAACACAGGCAAGGTCGCAATCTGTTTACCGACATTGGCTGCGCGGATTGCCATCGCCCCACCATGGTTACTGAACGTAGAACACTGCCCTACAAGCTAACCGGCTCACCGGAAAAGCCTTTTGAAGATACTTTCTACGAAGTGGACCTGACCAAACATCCCACGTATTTCCAGCCTATTTTCAATGGTGGAGTTGAGGTGCCCATGTTCTCCGATTTAAAACGTCACGATATGGGAGAAGAGCTTGCTGAGAGCGCTTTCTTTTTTGATGAGCAGCAAAAACGCGAGTTTATTACCGCTCGCCTTTGGGGCGTGGCCGACACCGCACCTTACCTTCACGATGGCAGGGCACTTACGCTGGTGGAGGCCATCCTACTCCACGACAATCCCGGCAGCGAAGCCAGTGCTGCCGCGCAAAATTTCAAAAACCTGAGCGAGGAAAAACAAAATAAGATATTAAATTTCCTGATGTCGCTGCGCATGCCAGAAAACCCAGTGGGTGATCTGATCGAATATCGCTAAGGTTTTGCTGTGGAAACTTGCAGCTACTAAAAAGGGGGAAGGGAAGAATACACGGCGCTCGGGACCGTATGAGGCATGGATGCCGATTACGAGCTTACAGGGATGTATTCACAGCACGTCTCGAGTGCAATGTATTCTTTCCTTCTGACCCAGTAGTAAATGCCCTGCCATCTTACCCTTTAAATGGACAGGCAGCTCATCATACACCGCCGGCAAAAATAAGCGTTGTGCCAACAGTGTATGAGCGGCATTTTTTATGTGAAATACTTTTAAGTAAGGGGTTTATCTGCAACGATAATGCCATTATTGTCGGCATAGAGATAATCACCCGGGCGAAAAGTAACCCCACCAAAAGTTACTGACCGCCCTCTTTCGCCAATCCCTTTCTTCTCAGTTTTCATTGGATGTGTTCCTAATGCTTGCACTCCAAGGTCCAGGCTCGAAATTTCATCCACATCTCGGATACAGCCAAACATCACAATCCCCTCCCACCCATTGATCACCGCTTTCTCTGCAAGCATATCTCCAAGGCAGGCGCGGCGCATGGAGCCTCCAGCGTCCACTACTAATACTTTTCCATACCCCGGCTCTGCCACCAGTTCACGGACAAAGGAATTATCTTCAAAGCACTTGATGGTTTCGATCTGCCCACCAAAGTGTTCACGGCCACCGTAATTGATAAACATCGGTTCAACCACCTGAATCTCATCACCATGGGCATCACACAGATCGGGAGTTGAAATGGACATAAGCTATCTCACAATCATTGGCAAAGAATTGATGATAGCGATAGTGGGGCAATGGTGGCAGGTGGACTAAGAAATGCCGGGTATTACCTCCATGGATAATACCCGGCCAAGCCTTCGCTGCTACAAATCCTTCTAATGAGTCACACGAACCGGAGTGCCAACACGTACATGCCGGTAGAATTTTCTCGCCATGTGCGGCGGCATGCGTACACAACCATGAGAGGCCGGGTAGCGAGGCACATGGCCAGACGCATGGAGACCAATACCGCCATTAAATCGAATGTAATTATTCATTTTTGCTCCACGGTAGACAGTTCCCGCAGGGCGACGATGTTTACGGGTGTTTACATTGGATCTCACCACGCGTCCCGTGCGCCTGTCTACAAAGCTGCCGTAGATAGAAGAGCGGTGATAAGGATGCTTGGAGAGTACACGAAAGTGCCCGGGACGCGTGCCATAACCCCGTTTGCCCGAGGATACCCTGGAAACACCGACCAACTTGCCACCCTTGTACAAATAAGCGCGCTGTTCGCTTAAATCAATTCTGATAGATGGACTCCCACCCCTGGCCGCGGCTCGATCATCAAACCAGTTACCTCCGCGGGGCTTCGCCATTGCAGGGGGCGCGACTAGTAATGCTAAGACGCACAACATCAGAAAGATGTGCAGAAGGGGAATCTGTAACTGTCTGCTCGTATACATAGATCACCTCAACAACTTACTCTGCTTTGTTTTGGCGGATGGACAGATACACAGCCCGACCAGTACCACCTGCGCTTCAACACGATGGCTTCCTGTCTCAGCGGTGAGCCTGTTCCAAAGCAAATTGCGCGAAGTTTTATTCCAGTTTACGCGCAGCCTCCTGACTCTAAAGATTCTATCGAGGCGGCAGCGGACATTTAGAATGAATTCTTCTCTAGCGGAGAATTAATAGAGATTTGAATTTTTTGGTTAAGGTGTGATCGTTAAGTCTCACACAGTTATTGCAGGACAAAGTTTGGCGGTTTCACGGTAATCAGCAACAGCTGACTAACATTTTGACAGTTGCACACCAGGGAGAGCGAAAAAAAATATGGGGAGTTTTCAGGGGATGGGACGCTGATAAACGAAAAAGCAGCCCCAAAGGGCTGCTTTTGGGAGGAAATCAGGCCTCCTCATTGGCCAAAAATAGCCAGGTGTCCACAGCGGTATCAGGGTTCAGGGAAACACTATCTATTCCTTCATTCATCAACCACCGAGCAAAGTCTTTGTGGTCAGATGGGCCCTGGCCACAAATACCGACATATTTGCCGGCCTTCTTACAGGCCTGAATAGCGCGGGACAGCAGCGCCTTCACTGCCGGGTTGCGCTCATCAAATAGATCAGCCACCAAGCCAGAATCTCGGTCCAGCCCCAAAGTGAGCTGAGTCAGGTCATTTGAACCAATGGAGAACCCATCGAAATGTTGCAGGAACTCCTCAGCCAGTAGGGCATTGGAGGGCAGCTCACACATCATAATGACTTTAAGTCCACCCTCACCGCGACGCAGGCCATTATCAGCGAGCAAGCCGACAACTTCCTCGGCCTCTTCCGGGGTACGTACGAAGGGCACCATAATTTCCACGTTGGTCAAACCCATCTCATCGCGTACTTTTTTCAACGCACGACATTCGAGAGCGAAGCACTGACGGAAATCTTCAGAGCGGTAACGCGCAGCACCGCGGAAACCGAGCATCGGATTTTCTTCGCTGGGTTCATACAATTGGCCACCGACCAGATGCGCATATTCATTTGACTTAAAGTCTGACAGGCGAACAATAACCCGGTTGGGGGCAAAAGCAGCGGCCAGGGTAGCAATCCCCTCCACCAGCTTCTCGACAATGAAATCTTCGGCAGAAGCGTAACCACCGATGCGTTCACGGATATTTTGCTGTAGGTCCTCCGGCAGACTATCCAGCTCCAGGAGTGCCTTAGGATGAATACCAATCATGCGGTTCAGGATAAACTCCAGACGCGCCAGGCCAACACCCTGGTTGGGCAGATGGCTAAACGCAAATGCGCGATCCGGGTTGCCCACATTGAGCATAATTTTGAAAGGCAGATCTGGCATTTCAGAAACTTCAGTTTCCTCACGCTGAAAATCCAGCTCTCCAGACATCACGAACCCGGTATCGCCCTCTGCACAAGACACCGTGACCGGAGTACCGGTTTCCAGCAACTCAGTAGCGTTGCCACAGCCCACTACAGCAGGAATACCCAGCTCACGGGCAATAATTGCAGCGTGACAGGTACGGCCACCACGGTTGGTAACGATCGCGCTGGCCTTCTTCAGTACTGGCTCCCAGTCTGGATCGGTCATATCGGTCACCAGGACTTCACCATCCTGCATAGCAGCCATATCTTCCACAGACCTCAATTTACGCACACGGCCGGCACCAATACGTTGGCCAATCGCCCGGCCCTCGCACAACACTTCACCCCGCTCTTGCAAGCTGTAGCGCTCTATATTGGTGCCTTGGTCACGGGAACGCACGGTCTCCGGGCGCGCCTGTACTATAAACAGTTCGCCGGTGTCGCCATCTTTGGCCCACTCAATATCCATCGGGCGGCCATAGTGCTCTTCGATTTTACGAGCCTGCACAGCCAAACTGGTCAATTCTGCATCATTGAGGGCGAAGCGTTGTCGGTCCTCTTCCGCCACTTGCACAGTTTTTACCGAGCGGCCACACTCACCGCTCTGGTCGTACACCATCTTGATCGCCTTGCTGCCGCGATTGCGGCGCAGGATTGCTGGGCGGCCGGTATCCAAAGCAGGCTTGTACAGATAGAATTCATCAGGGTTTACCGCCCCCTGCACCACTGTCTCACCCAGACCGAAGGCAGCAGTGATAAAGATTACATCGCGAAAACCGCTCTCTGTATCCAGGGTGAACATTACACCGGCAGCCCCGGTCTCACTGCGCACCATGTGCTGGATACCAGCAGACAGGGCTACCCCCACATCCGCATAACCTGTATGTACCCGGTAAGCAATAGCGCGATCGTTATAGAGAGAAGCAAAGACTTCCTTTACCGCTTGCAATACTGCATCAACACCTCGGATGTTTAGGAAGGTCTCCTGCTGGCCTGCGAAAGAAGCATCCGGCAAGTCTTCTGCTGTTGCGGAGGAGCGCACAGCGACAGCGGTCTCACCGCCGCCCAAAGCCTCATATCCATCACGAATCTCTTTTTCAAGCTGAGCAGGGAACGGAGTTTGCAGAATCCAGTTGCGAATTTCGTCGCCTGCCTTCGCCAGCTCCACAACATCACCAACGTCCAACCCTTTCAGACGCTCGGCGATTCGCTGTTCTAACTGTTCGTGGGCGAGGAAAGCCCGGAAGGCCTCCGCGGTAGTTGCAAAGCCGCCTGGCACACTCACGCCAGCACCGGCGAGTGAAGATATCATCTCGCCGAGTGATGCGTTTTTACCGCCGACCTTGTCGACATCGTCCATACCCAGTTTTGCGAAGTCGATGGTGAAGTTCGTCAAGTGAAGCCCCTCTGAAATCAGGTATTAGTGGGCGCTGATTATAAGGATGAGTCTTGTAAAAAATAGCCCGTAAAAGATGGCAAAAATGTTGTAAATTTTCTACAAGATATACAGTGCCAAAGAATAAAAGATCTTTTGTCGCCCCCCTTCTATACTGGGCACTTCCTCGCCACCTGGCTTTGCTGATAAATAGAGAAGAAACATGGCAAAAGACAAGCGTACTGCCTTTTTTATTTCCGACGGAACCGGCCTGACAGTGGAGGCTATAGGCCACAGCCTGTTAGCGCAATTCCAGGACCAGCATGTCGAGCAGGTAACCCTGCCCTACATCGATTCCACCGAAAAGGTACAACAGGCGCTCCAGCGTATTGAGAAAGCCGCAAGAGAATCTGGACTACAACCGATCATTATCACCAGTATTGTTTCAGACAAGATCCGCGACCAGCTTCACCAAAGCCCGGCCTTGATGCTGGATATTTTCGAAAATTATCTGACACCACTAGCCAACTTATTCGGCCGCGACCCGGCTCAAACAGTCAATGTCTCCCACGGCATTGCAGACAATCGCCGCTATAGTGAGCGCATTGATGCGGTGCACTTCGCTATCGACAATGATGATGGCCGCAGGATTAGTGAATTTGAGCAGGCCGATGTGATACTCCTCGGCGTGTCCAGATCCGGCAAAACACCGACTTGCTTGTACCTGGCCCTTCAGTTCGGCCTGCGGGCCGCTAACTACCCCATTACTGAAGAGGACATGGACTCCACCACTCTGCCGAAGATTTTACGCCCTTATCGCCAGAAGCTATTTGGATTGACCATAAAGCCTGAACGCCTGATGCAGATTCGACAGGAAAGGCGCGCCAACAGCCGCTACGCTTCTAAAGAGCAGTGTGAATTCGAAGTGCGCCAGGTCGAACAGATGTTACGCCGAGCCCAGGTGCCCTTCCTCAATGCCACACAACTTTCGGTGGAGGAGCTCGCTACCCGCCTGATGTCCCAGGCCGGAATCGAACGCAGAATTGACTAAAGAGCCACTCAGTCTTTTCACACCGCCGCAAAGTGTGTAGTGTGCGCCGTCTTGCGGACAGCCATGTTTTGATATGCAAATTGTTTCCCTGCCCTATTCACTGAACTCTGCAACAGCCTTTGCGACAGTAGCGGATCTGCCCGCCCCGGTCTGGCTCGATAGTGGCCGGCCACTCAGCAATGGGCGCTTTGATATTATCAGCGCCGATCCGCTGAATACCCTGGAGTTAAGCGCTGAAAGCCCGGAGCCATTTTTGCAGTTGGATGACTTAACTTGTGAGCTTTGCCCTCAAGATCGCGACTCACAACTGCCATTTTGTGGCGGTGCAATCGGCTACGCAGGCTATGAACTTGGTGTAGAGGGCAACTATCTGCCCGCAGATACCCGCTCAACTGACTTACCGGCAGGGTATTTCGGCCTTTACGGCTGGGCCTATATTGCCGACCACCAATTGGGCAGCAGCCACTTGGTATTTCACCCCGCCTGTCCCGGTCGACAGGTGCGAGAATTGACCCGCCGCTTTGAGTCAGTGGAGTGGGTGAAGCCCCTGATGCCAGGCAAGTTTCGACTGCTGGCACCCTTCGAGCATGAACTCAGCGCCTCAGATTACTGCGTGCGAATCGAGCGTATTCTTGAATATATTGCCGCCGGTGATATTTACCAGGCCAACTTCACCCAGCGTTTTTGCGCTCCCTACGAAGGGGATCTTTTTGGCGCCTATCTGGCGCTGCGGACACGTGCAGCGGGGCCCTTCTCGGCCTATATGAAACTGCCCCAAGGCAGCCTGCTAAGCATGTCACCGGAGCGTTTCATTCGAGCAGACGGCAGCAGCCTGCGCACAGAGCCCATCAAAGGTACCGCCGCCAGGGTCACCGATCCGGTGAAGGACCAACGCGCGGCATCTATTTTGCAGAAAAGCCCCAAGGATCGCGCCGAGAACTTGATGATCGTGGATTTATTGCGCAACGACTTCAGTAAGTTGTGCCGTAGTGGCAGCGTGCGAGTCCCGGAGCTGTTTCAACTGGCTAGCTTTGCCAATGTCCATCACCTGGTAAGTGTGATAACCGGTGAAATGCCCGAGGATGCCGCCTATAGTGATTTGCTTACCGCCTGCTTTCCCGGTGGCTCTATCACTGGCGCACCTAAGCGGCGCTCAATGGAGGTCATTCGCGAGTTGGAGTCCAGCCCCCGAGGCATCTATTGCGGCAGTATCGGCTATATCAGTAGCTGTGGTCGTGCAGACACGAATATTGCCATTCGCACCTTCAGCGCCAGCAATGGCCGCATGACGTGTGCGGCGGGTGGCGGCATCGTCGCGGATTCAGATCCCGCAGATGAGCACCGCGAATGCTTGGCTAAGGTGCGGCTGCTTTTGGACACTGCCGAGCAATTTCTGTGCTAACCACTTCTCCCGGGCATTCCAGGGTCTCCCAGAAAGCAAAAATATGTAGCACAGCTACAGTTTTTGGTTATAAGTCTATCCTAGATTGATATTTCAAAGTTATTAGGCCCTTTGATAGATTCAAAAGCACTAGCACCGATCCCGGTGCTGAAACCAGATCAAGGAATTTATTGTGAAGATCACGCTGGTTAAAAAAATACTCGACGATGGCTCCCTCTGCACCAAGTGCCGCGATGTGCAGGAGAAGCTCGAGGGGAATGATCAACTGAAGTTTATCGATCAGACATTGATAGCCGATGTGCGCGATCCACAAAGCCCGGGCATGAAGATTGCCCAACAATATAAAGTAGAGCGCGCACCTTTCTTTGTGGTTGAAAATGAAGGCCAGAAAGCGGAAATTTTTACCGTTTACTTCAAATTCGCCAAAGAGGTTTTGCAGCCATTGATCCAGGTAGAGGCCTCCTGACCTCTACCCCCTCCCCGCTCGCACCCTCCAACTTAATAAACCGGTAGCTCCAGCTCAGAGAAAAGTGCGTCCACTTCTGCCCGGGAAGTGGCATGAGCGGCTTTGTCTACCAGCTCACGGGTAAGGTGCGGGGCAAACTGCTGGATAAATTCATACATAAAGCCACGCAGAAAAATTCCCTTACGGAAGCCAATCTTCGTTACGCTGGACTCAAATAGATTACTGGCATCCAAAGCCACAAGATCCTCGTCCTCTCCATCCACCGCCATATCTGCCACTATACCAATCCCGAGGCCGAGACGGACGTAGGTCTTGATCACGTCCGCATCCGCAGCGGTAAACACCACTTTCGGTGACAAACCTTTCTCGAGGAAAGCCTCATCCAGTTTTGAACGCCCGGTAAAACCGAAAACATAAGTAACAATCGGGTACTTGGCGACCTCTTCAAGATCCAGCTTGCTGACTTGGCACAGCGGATGGTCTTTCGGTACCAGCACGCAGCGGTTCCACCGGTAAACCGGCATCATCACCAAATCGCTGAACAGCTCCAGGGCCTCGGTGGCGATGGCAAAATCCGCAGTACCATCCGCTGCCATCTCTGAAATCTGCATGGGCGTGCCCTGATGCATATGCAGGGAAACATCGGGATAACGAGAGATAAAAAGCTTGATCACCGGCGGCAGCGCATAACGAGCCTGGGTGTGGGTAGTGGCTACCGCAAGGCTGCCCTTCCTATCATTGCTGAATTCCTGGGCAACCTGCTTAATATTCTCAACCTTGCGCATTATTTCGCCGGCGGTTTTTAAGATTGCCTCACCGGCAGGGGTCACCCTGGTAAGATGCTTGCCACTGCGCGCAAAGATTTCCACTCCAAGCTCATCTTCAAGCAGGCGAATCTGTTTACTGATGCCTGGCTGGGAGGTATAGAGGCTCTGCGCAGTAGCAGAAACGTTGAGGTCGTGATGCGCCACTTCCCAGATATATCGCAACTGCTGCAGCTTCATAGGTCCTCCCTTGTATCACTCACCCCACCCCAGGACGAGCGCAACCCTGACAGAAAAAGTGTTAGTTATAAAAAGCATCTTGAGTTATGCGAGAAAAGAATAGCAGCGAATCAAAGTCCAGGCCATCAGACAGTTGAATATCCGGCGAAGAGTCGCGAGTGTCAATCGACTTTGGGAGATCTATCTCATTCTGGCGGCTTAATTCGATCAAGCGTCAACATTAGCAATTCCGTGGGGCACGTGGCCCGTTGCAACATGCTCGGCTGCAGAAGCACATTGAGCCGGCTGATCATCGAAAAAGACATCTGCACCAAAAGCGCGCAAGAATTCACCTTTTGGTAGCCCCCCCAAAAACACTGATTCATCCACACGGATATCCCAGGCGCGCAAAGTACGAATGACACGCTCATGTGCCGGAGCAGACCTCGCCGTGACCAGCGCTGTGCGAATCGGGCAACTATCCAGCTCAAACTCTGCCTGCAGTTTCTGCAACGCTTCGAGAAACCCTTTAAATGGTCCGCCACCCAGCGGTTTTTGTGCCGACGCACGCTCCGCCTTGGTAAAAGCCACGAGCCCTTCTCGTTTATAAATCCGTTCTGCCTCATCGGAAAATATGACGGCATCGCCATCAAAGGCAAAACGCAGCACGTCATCCCTACGTTTACGGCTGTCACCGGCCACCAGGGTTGCCGCCGCCACGCCCTGATCCAGAGCGCGCCGCACATCCACACCATCCGCAGACAAAAACAGGTTGCACCCAAAGGGCCCAATATAGCGATAAGGGCTCTCACCATTGCAAAAAGCCGCGCGGGTTATATCCAGGCCGTAGTATTCAATGGAATTGAACACCCGCAAGCCAGTGTCTGCACTATTGCGGGAAAGCAAAATAACTTCCACTCGGGGCTCCCCCCCAAGCAGCTCATTAATTTTTAAAAGCTTCTCTACCAATGGAAAGGCATCGCCCTTCTCCAGCACATCATTTTCCCGTTCAATCTGATAACGGGAAAACGCCTGTAATCCCTGCTCTTCAAACACCCGATGGCTTTCACCCAGGTTAAAAAGCGCACGTGAGGAAATTGCAATTACCAGCTTGTCCGGTCGAGCAGCCATCAGGGTGCCTCCACATCATCCAGCCCTTGGGGCTTGATCTCTTTACGTCGCCTATCAAGCAGGACAAACAACATTCGCTGCAGATCCTCAAGAGTGCGTTCAGCACGGCTCTCCGCTTGATTGGCCACAACCAGCTGCAGAACATGATTCACACGGGTAATCATGAAAGTGGTCAGGTCGTTTTGCCCTACGTCCCTCAAGTGAGCCTCGCAGTGTTCAGAATCTGGCGGGGCCTCTCTCGAGCGCGGGCCTAAACAGGTTCGTGCCTGGGAATAAGCCGGCTTTTGCGTTTTCGTTATTCTGAGTGGTACAAGCACAGGCTCCCAGGTTTCAATCCGTGGCATTTTATCATCAAAGCCAGTTCTAACTACTGGGCAGGAACCAAAGAATACTCTCCTCTCACGACACGCTGTGGATACATCCTTGCATGCTCGTAATCAGCATCCATGTCCCTTACGGCCCCGGGTCAAGTGTATTCTTCCCCTCCGCCTTTTTTGTATGTCAAGCTGACTTCAGATCGCTGCGTACTCCTTGAACGGAGGCAAATTGTCAGCGCCCAAATCTGTCCAGCAGACTGTGATAAAGCATACCCAGTACCAATCCCGGCCAGCGCAGTAGAGTGCCACCAGGAAAGGTTTCCGTAGGTATTCGTGCCATGATATCGAAGCGCTCTTCGGTTCCGGCAATCACCTCAGCCAGGAGCTTGCCAGCAAAAGTTGCTGTGGGGACACCATGGCCAGAGTAGCCCTGGCTATAGAATACGTTCGGCTCCAGCCGACCCATATGCGGCATGCGGTTCATTGTGATAGCCAGAGTTCCCCCCCAACCATAATCAATCTGTGTTGTCTCCAGTTGCGGGTACACTTTTAACATATTCTTGCGCACAAACCGGCGGATATTCGAGGGGAAGCGAGAGGTGTAATTCTCCCCCCCGCCAAAGATCAAGCGGTTATCCTCGGATAGCTTCCAGTAATTGATAACAAAGAGGGTATCCTGCACTGCATGATCATTGGCGATCAACTCTCTGGCCAAGGACTCTGACAAAGGCTGGGTAGCAAGCACAAAATTGTTAATTGGCATGATCTTGCCGGCCATGCGCGGCTCAAGGTTACCCAGATAGCCATTGCAGGCCAGCACTATATTATTCGCCCTAACCCGCCCCTTTGCGGTTGTCACTTCACAGGGGCCACTTCCTCTGTACTGCAATACGCGGCTGCGCTCAAAGAGTTCAACCCCCATCTCTTTGCAGGCCGCTGCTAATCCCAACGCATAGTTCAAAGGATGCAAATGTAAAGAGCCACTATCCACCTGTGCCCCCAAATAACGCCTGGAACCTATCAGCTCCTGCACTTCCTGTTCATCCGCATAGCGAACCTCGGTATAACCATAACGGTCCTGTAGAAGGTCCGCCTCCTGCCGCAGGTAGTTGTCGTGACTGGGTTTGGCGGCAAGATGCATGATGCCTCGCTTCAAGCCACAGCGAATCTTGTACTTAACAATAAGGCGCTCAACCAACTGCACAGCCTCAATGCCGAACTGCCATAGCCTTTTGGCGATATCAATGCCAAACATTTCCTCCAGGTCACTCTGGCACCGGCGCTGTCCTACGCCCACATGGCCACCATTGCGCCCTGAAGCACCCCATGCCACACGCTCAGCTTCAAGCACTGCCACCTTGTAGCCACGTTCAGCCAGATGCAGCGCTGTTGAAAGTCCTGTGTAACCTGCGCCAATTACGCAAACATCGACGTCAGTAACACCCTCCAGTTGCGGATAGGCAGGAATGACATTTGCGCTTGCAGCGAAATAGGAATCCGTGTGCCCTTGTAGGCCTTTCATCAATGCAAGTCCTTGAATTAATGAAATCAATATTGATCTCAATCTCGCAAAATATGCATCCGCATTTTACTGAATACTAATTCGGCTTTATGCCATTATCAAAGTCAGAACTCCGAAATGCTCTGATGCTCCACTGCTCCGTTAGGCCATTTCCTTTAGATCGCGTGTGGGGTGGTGAGGCATATACTGAATCTACCTCCATACGAGGCACATAAAATACAGGTATGCGATGGACAAAATCACCCGCTGGCTCGCCGAACACGAGATCGCTGAAGTGGAGTGTCTGGTGCCAGACATGTCAGGCAATGCCAGAGGAAAATTCACACCAACGGATAAGTTTCTTAAACAGGACAGCCGGCTCCCCGAGAGCATCCTGGTACAAACAGTCACTGGCGACTTTGTGGATGAACACAACGAGCTGGTAGACCCGGCAGATACCGATATGCTGCTAGTACCCGATCCCGATTCTGTTCGTTTAAACCCTTGGGCCAACGATCCCACTGCTCAAATTATTCATGATTGCTACACACGGGATGGTCGACCACATCCGATTAGCACTCGGAATATTCTCAAATTCGTTCTAGAAAAATATTTGCTAAAAGGCTGGAAACCAATTGTCGCCCCGGAAGTAGAATTTTACTTGGTTAAGCGCAATCTGGACCCTGACGAAAAACTTTCCGCTCCCGTTGGCAGATCTGGCCGCACAGAAAAAACCCGGCAATCCTACAGCATTGATGCAGCCAATGAATATGAACCCATTATTGAAGACATGTATGATTTTTGTGAAGCGCAAGGTCTTGATGCAGACACGTTAATCCATGAATCCGGAACTGCACAAATGGAAATCAATTTTCTTCACGGAGATCCTCTTCAACTGGCCGACCAAATTTTCACATTTAAACGCACAGTCCGAGAGACCGCCCTGCGACATGGAATTTACGCAACCTTCATGGCCAAACCAATGGAAGATGAACCTGGTAGCGCACTGCACCTACACCAGAATGTCATCGATGTAAAAACTGAGAAAAATATTTTTGTGGACGAGACCGGAAAAGAAAATAGTAAATTTCTGCATTTTATCGGCGGGATGCAAAAATATACTCCTGGATTTATAAGCTTTTTTGCCCCAAACGTAAATTCTTACCGACGCTTCACTCCAGAAATGGCAGCGCCAACCAGCTTGCACTGGGGTTATGATAATCGCACCACTGGGTTGAGGGTTCCAGACAGCTCCCCTCAAGGAAAAAGACTGGAAAATCGTTTTCCCGGCGCTGACTGCAACCCCTATCTCGCCATTGCAGCCTCTCTTGCTTGCGGTTATCTGGGAATGATCAATAAAGTGGCACCCAGTGCACCCTATCAGGGCGACTGCTCCATGGAACCCGTCACCTTACCAAGAACACAAGAACACGCACTCAATCTTTTATCGGAATGTGAAGAGGCAGCTGAAATGTTTGGCAGGAAATTCGTAAAAGCATGGAGTGCAATAAAACGTGATGAATATGAAGAATTCAACAGAGTAATAAGCTCATGGGAAAGGGAATACCTACTCCTCAACGTATAGAAAAAAATGATCACAACTTTTTTCTAAAAAAATAATTGCTTGGCGCTCTGCTCATTTAACAGGATTATTTATGCGAATCTAACGAATTTCTTCGGCAGGATATTAATTGCTGATTTGTGACTACCCGAGCAAAAATATCGAAAACAATTCAAATATATAGGTTTGTCATCACCTTTTTGTTGCCAGTATGCGTACGCAAGGTAACCTCAGGTTGCCCGGTAATATCGGGTAACAGGTTTGAGAAAGCGCGCGTCAACACCGCTAATGCGGCCCCACCCCTGACGCCCGGCCATCTTCTGCTGTCTGACCACATTAAAAGATCGAGGTGCTTCGGCCTGGCAGATTTATCGCTATTACCCACATGGGTTTTCCTGGCTTCGAGCACCCGGTTTCATATAAAAAAGTTATAAAGGGAAAGCTAGCAATGAAGCATCTAGTAGGAGTTACCTGCACTTTAGCCTTGGCTATCAGTGCCCAGGCCGCCGACCGTATCCCAGCCACCCCGGATATGCTCTCGTCCCAAACGCTGACATCGGTCGCAGGGTCCGACATGGCCCTAGTGAAAGTACGTGAGCGCACTCTCGGAAATGGCAAAACAATTGCCCGTTATCAACAGACCCATAAGGGCATTCCTGTCTGGGGCCAGACAGTAACGAGTTCCGGCCAGGGCCTGATTACCGAAGTTCACGGCAATGTACTTACTGGCCTTGAACTCGAAGTGCCGACTGTTCGCGCAGCTATCGATAGCGACAATGCCATCGACCGCGCTATGCGTCACCAGATCACTGAACGGGTTCAGCAGGGCATTATGCAGGGTGCACTGTCACTGCCAGTCCTAAAACTGGAAGCCCAAAATCAGAAAAAAGAACTCTATGTCTATATCAATGAACAAGATGAAGCACGTCTTGCCTACTTGGTAAACTGGGTAGAGTATGGAGATGAACCGCGCCGCCCATTCTACTTCATTGATGCAATGACTGGTGAAGTAATCAAGCACTGGGATGGCCTCACCTTCAAGGATGCCCAAGGCCCCGGGGGCAACCAGAAGACCGGCCGCTACGAGTACGGCACCGACTTCCCATCAATGGAAGTGACTGATGACTGCCGCATGAGTACAACTAATGTTGAAACCGTAGATTTAAACCATGCGACCAGCGGCGGCAGTATTCACCAGTTCCCCTGTTCCTACAATGATCATAAGGAAATAAATGGTGCTTATTCTCCGCTGAATGATGCCCACTTCTTTGGCAATGTGGTCTTCAATATGTTCAGCGATTGGTACGACACTTCGCCACTCACACAGAAGCTGCGCCTGCGGGTTCACTACAGTAGTAATTACGAAAATGCCTTCTGGGATGGCAGCCAGATGACCTTCGGTGATGGCCGCAACACTTTCTATCCGCTGGTTAGCCTGGACGTTACTGCACACGAAGTCAGCCATGGCTTTACCGAGCAGAACTCAAATCTTGAGTACAGCCGGCAACCTGGAGGCATCAATGAGGCCTTCTCCGATATCTCAGGTGAGGCTGCCGAGTACTTTATGACCGGTAGCAATGACTGGCTGGTTGGAGCACAAATCTTCAAAGCTGATGGAGCGCTGCGCTATTTTGAAGATCCCACGCAAGATGGTAGATCTATCGGACATGCGAGCGACTACTACGATGGCATGGACGTACACTATAGTTCTGGCGTCTACAACCGCGCTTTTTACCTGCTTGCCAATACCAGTGGCTGGAATACCAAAACAGCATTTGATGCCTTTGTCCTCGCCAATCAGATGTACTGGGGCCAGTATTCTGACTACGATGAGGCCGCCTGTGGTGTCGTATCCGCAGCGGAGGATTTAGGATATAACTCGTCAGATGTCACTGCAGCATTCGATACAGTGGGCGTTACCTGTGATGATACCCCTCCCCCCCCTCCCGGTGAATTGGAGAACGGGCAATCAGTAGATGGTTTGTCTGGTAGTTCCGGCGATGAATTTCACTACACCATGGATGTACCAGCAGGTGCTACTGACCTGAGCTTCGCTATGTCAGGCGGAAGCGGTGATGCAGACCTCTATGTACGCTTCGGTGCTGCTCCAACGACTTCCTCTTACGACTGTCGCCCATTCAGCAGTGGCAACAACGAGACCTGTGACATCGCTGATGGAGACGTACAGGCTGGCACCTACTATGTGATGGTACGCGGCTACAGCTCCTTCTCCGGTGTGAGCCTGGTAGGTAGCTTTTCTGGCGGTGACGATGGTGGTTCAAGCAGCTGGGAAGAATCAAATCTTTCTGGCTCTGAGGGAGAGTGGCAGCACTTCACTCTTGAGGTAGGTAGCGATGCCACATCTATCACTGCAACCATGTCTGGCGGAAGTGGTGATAGTGATCTCTATGTTCGCTACGGATCTGCACCAACGCGTAACAACTGGGATTGCCGCCCATACGAGTGGGGTAATGATGAGAGCTGCAGCATGAGCAACCCACAGACTGGTACTTGGCACATCAGTATCCGTGGTTACTCCTCCTACTCAGGCGTAACTCTCAGCGCCAAGGCAGAATAATAGATTTTGTTGAGTAGGCTTGGTTTAACCCGGAAGCCATACCGGCCGGGTCATAACCAAAAAAGGCAGCCACCTGGCTGCCTTTTTGGATTTGATCCAAGAAAATCCCACTATTTATGGCTTGGGTCCTTCCAGTAGTCCTTGACGGTATCTTTCATTTCCTTCGCCAACACGGATATACCGAATAGGTTGGGTAAGGTCATGATTACAATTGCTACCGCAGAAAGGTTCCAGATAACCGTGGTGTCCTCGATCGCCGCCCAAAAAAATGCGATTACATATACAATCCGATATGGCATCACCGCTTTAGGGCCAAACAGATAGATCATGGATCGGTCGCCGTAGTAAGACCAAGCGATAGCGGTTGAGAAGGCAAACAGCAGGATCCCCAGGGTAACGATCAGGCCACCATAGTCCCCAAAGAAACCGCGCTGAAAAGCCTTGTTAGTAAGCGCAACGGAATGGACCAAGGATTTACCCCAAATATCCACATCCTCATTGGCGAATTTACCGTCCACCACATTGAGAACACCACTGAATTCGTCATCGCCTACGCGGAAATCCAGATCCTCGGCAATAGAACGCGCATGGATCAGTGTAAAGTCCTGAGCATTCAGCGGGTGTCCATCAGTCACAACCACTGAGCCATTGTAGGCTTCAACATCACTGGGCTGGCCACTCAGGTAGCTGAACAACTGCTTCACTTCTGCTGGATTTTCTTCACTATAGTTACCAGCCACCACATAAGTATCCGCACCTTCAAACAGGTTCTCATGCTTCTCAGTCCAAACACCGGATGAAAGGATCACCAAGCCGGTCAAGGTACAGATAATAATGGTATCGATAAACGGTTCGAGCAGTGAAACCATACCCTCGGAAACAGGTTCATCGGCACGTGCCGCAGCGTGGGCAATGGGCGCAGACCCCTGCCCCGCTTCATTGGAAAAGAGCCCCCGGTTAACACCGCGGTTAAAAGCATAAGCGAAACTGGCACCCAAGAAACCTCCCACTGCAGCACTACCATTAAAGGCATCCCTGAATACAGCAACGAAAGAAGGGATAATATTTTCGATATTGTAAAAAATCACCCCTAAAGCGCCTACCACGTAGATCAGTGCCATCGCGGGAACAATAGTGGAGGTCACTTTGGCGATCCGAGTAATACCACCGATGATTACCATACCCAGCAAAATAGCAAGTACACCACCGGTCAGCGCTTTCTCAATACCAAAAGAGTCATGCATCGCCTGGGCGATGTTATTCACTTGGGGCAGGCTTCCAGTACCGAAAGAGCAAATTACAGTGGCAATGGCAAACATTACTGCCAACCACTTCATATTGAGACGGCGCTCCATATAGAACATGGGGCCACCAGCGTAGTAACCATCTGCCGCTTTTATACGATACTTATGCGAGAGAGTTACCTCGACAAACTTGGTTGTCATACCCAGGAAAGCGGTCATCCACATCCAGAACAACGCTGCTGGGCCGCCCAAGAAGATAGCGAGGCCCACACCACCAATATTACCGGTACCCACAGTACCGGAAAGCGCGGTGGCCAAGGCCTGGAAGTGCGAGGTATCTCCCGGGTCACCGGGCTTATCGTATTTACCCTGGACAATCTTGATTGCGTGCCCGAAATAGCGAATTTGCGGGAACCCAAGATAAATTGTGAAAAAGAAACCTACCCCGAGCAACACCCAGGGAAACCAAGGTGCTGAACCGAGCATGCCGTCCAATGACAGCAGCAGTTGATTAAAGGAATCCAAGCTAACCCCCCACTCCTCTGAATTAATTCTGATTGTTTTATATACAGCTACAGCCGTAATTTGTTGCGCAGGTTAGCAGCTTACGCTGCACTAGAACAGTAACGGGGGGCTAATCCTGTTGAAATGAAAAATTTTTCCGGTAGGGGAATAGAGAAAATTGCCCGCCAGTGTGGACAAAAACCACATTGCTACAACCTTGATAAATACCATTGCGTAGCTGTTGTAAAAGTCCATGAAAGGCTTTGCCTGTATAGACCGGGTCGAGCAAAATTCCCTCAAGGCTGGCCACTTCAATAATTGTCTGGTAGACCTCAGGATCCGCCACTCCATATCCAGGCCCAATGTAGTTCGCATTCACACCAACCTTTAGAGATGACAGATCAAGATCAATTCCCGTCAAGCGGCTCCAGTGACTGATATCCTCGCGAACTTTACTCTGGAAGTAGGCAGCGCTATCACATACCGCGTATCCGGTAACCCCGGTTTTAACCTGGAGTAACTGGCAACCCAGAGTCAACCCCGCCTGGGTTCCTCCGCTGCCAGTGGCACAGACGATATGCTCTGGCTCAAAACCTTGACTGCTGTAATCCTCTATTAACTCCTGCGAAGCAGCCAGGTAACCCCAAATGCCCAACCCATCACTGGCGCCAGTCGGAATACAAAGAGAGTGATGGCCGTGGGCAAGGTATTCCTCGTGCCAATAGGCAAAAATCTGCTCCAGGTTAGCTGCATACTCACTGGGTGAATAGATGGATACATTCGCGCCAGCGAGATGGTCCAACAACAGGTTCCCATCCACTGCAGTATCCGGCTCACCTCGCAGTATAAGGTGCACCCCAAGTCCAAGGCGCGCACCGACAAGCGCCGTAGTCCGACAATGGTTGGACTGAGCTCCACCACAGGTAATCAAGGTATCACAACCCCGGCTGAGTGCCTCTGCAGCAACAAACTCCAGCTTGCGCAGTTTGTTACCAGACATCCCAAATTCAGTCAGGTCGTCCCTTTTTACCCAGATTCTGGGGCCATCAAAAGGGAGGGAGTAACGCTCACTGATTCGAACAAGAGGCTGCAGTGGTGTTGGCAGGTTGCCAAGACAAAGGCGCTCAGGCAACTCGACAGGCAGGCTTTTGGGCACAACAGACTCCTTTTCTAAGGACTGGGCTAATAGTGGCGTCAATGCTCTTTCCGCACTTCCAAAATTACCGTAGTAGAAAGGATTAATTGGAGGCGAAAACTGCTTTCGTCATAATTCGAGAGCCCACCTGAATTTTGTATAAATCTGAAAAGCCCACTACTTTTTTGATTATCGCGGGCTCCGATTCACATTGACTATTACCTTACACTGCTCTTCCAAGAGGTTTTTTCTTTATGGGAAAACATAGGTTGCAAAGAATCAAGCTCACAGAAACGAGAAAGCCCGGCAATCGCCGGGCTTTCTCAACTGGACAATCATAAGATCAAGCCAAAAAACTATCAGATCTTTTTAATTGTACCTTTTGGCAAAACAGCGTGAACTGCCACTTTCTGGAATTTCAAGGACATGTTGTCCGCAACTTCCAGAACAATGTAGTCTTCATCCACCTTATCAACACGGCCGAGCATACCGCTGCTCATCACCACTTCATCACCTTTTTTCAGGGCGCCAACCAGCTCCTGGTGCTCCTTTTGACGCTTGCGTTGAGGGCGAATAATAAAAAACCACATGAACGCGAACAGGCCTGCAAACATCAGCAGTGTAATCATTGGATTACCTTGTGGTGCCGGCGCGGTTTGCTGTGCCATGGCAGAGGGAATAAAAAAGCTCATGCAAAACCTCAAAGAGTCAGCTTATAAAATTGCCGCCAACTCTAACGGGTTTACCACGCGGAGGCAACGGATTGGGCCGATCCCAAAAGGATCGGCCCAATCAATTTGCACTCAAAAGCGTTGGCGGACCTGACGGCGATAGCCAGTTGGCGACATACCTGTCCAGCGTTTAAAGGCGCTGGTAAAGCTGGTTCTGTCAGAGAAATCGAGAATCCTTGAGATTCCGTCAACACTGAGCGCAGTGTCCTTGAGGAAGTGCACCGCATGGCGGAAGCGCACGTGATCACGCAATGAGGCAAAGCTCAGGTTGTGCTCCTGCAAACGACGCTGCAAAGTCCGGGTGGACATGCTTAAGTCAGATGCAACGGGGCGGATTGCGAGGGAGGCCTTGCCGATGCGCTGCTCAAGCACATCGATCACCCTGGCAGCAATGCCAAAGCTGGTAGCCTCCGGGGGAGCCAGCAGCTGGTCGAGAATATTCGGGTCACCGGATATCCTGGCCTGCTGGAGGGATTTGTCTTCAGAGAGCGAAGTCTGGTCGGGCTGAGTATGGTTCATCGAGCTGCTCCTTTTGAGTTCCGTGAGCCGCAGTTATTTTTCTATGTCCGCGTCCAGCGAATCCCGGTTGCCCTTGCCCACACCAACTTCTTCGGCGGACTACTACTCGATGCGGGATGCACCTAAAACAGACATCGAATCCTTCACAGAGATGTACAATTTTTAAACTAACCGCTCCGACAATACCCCACAGAGAAATACTCTCTTGCCGGCGCACCTTTCCTTTACAACGACCAGTATAGACCAAGAATTGAGAATGCAAGGGGCGACAGTGGTTTTTTTCATCTTATTGTGCTGTATGGGGCAGAAATACATGGCTGCGGTGCTCGCTTTCTCTACCCAACGCCCAAAAACGGGGCCTGGAGACAGCCTACATGTCCACCAGGCCGTCACCTATCCGAGTAACTAACCTAGGTTTTCCTCAATCCAACTGAGCACATCCTCGCTGTGTGTCTTGGTTTTGACCTTATCGATGATGTGACGCAGACGGCCGCTCTTATCAATGATAAAAGTAGTTCTGATCAACCCCATGTATTCCTTGCCCATAAACTTCTTCAGGCCCCAGCAGCCATACTTATCTGCAATCTTGTGATCTTCATCAGACAAAAGGTCAAAATTCAGTTCGTGCTTTTCAATAAAGCGCTGCAATTTGGCTTCGGGATCCGGGCTGACTCCAAGTACTACGGTACCAACGTTTTTATAATCACTTTTACTATCGCGGATTCCGCAGGCCTGAGTAGTACATCCCGGTGTCAACGCCTTAGGGTAGAAATAGAGTACAACGTTACTTTTGTCACGAAAGTCCTTAAGAGAAACCTTCTCGCCACTTTGGTTTGTAAGGGTAAAAACCGGCGCCAAATTGCCAATCTTAGGAAAAGCCATAAGAAATCCCCTCGGGAGTTTTTTTCAAATAATGTGGGGATTATATCGAAAAGTGCTTAATGGGATGCCACCCAGTGGAGAAATCAAAACTGGCGCAAGTGAAACTCCTGCTCTTTACGTGCGGCAATACCAATCCGTCCGAGCTTCTTCACCAACTCAGCCTTCTCTGCATCTGTGAGGAATTCTCCAACCTCCAGGCAGCCCTCAGGCCCACTGAAGCTGACCTTGGCCGGCTCAGCCGAACTGGCTCCCATACGCACCAGGAGAGCCAATTTATCGCGGGAAAACTCGCGATGGTAAACACTCTGCTGCCTAAAACCCTTACAGCAGTCAAATACCACCTGCTTATCATTGATCCGTATCACCTGGCGACGGGTTCCCTCCATACACACATAGGCAAATAACACCGCCAGCAGCAAGATCTCCAGACCAGCAAATGGCAGGATCATCCAGGCGCCGGCAAAAGCGAAAGCCAGGCTGATACCCAAGGAAACTGCGACTAGAGAGAAAAATACCCATAAGTTGCCAGAAACCGAAAGAGATTGGTTTGGCTGCAAGAGAATACAGGCGCAGCGGGAGGAGTGGCGGCCGACTTCTGTGACCATGGCAACAAGTTCCGGCAAATACTTACAATCAGTGTAGTGCCAGTGTTATCAGCCCACATTCTCAGGGCGACCCGATGGTTCAACCCTGTGTGCCGTAAAGGATCAACGTAAAAAGCCCGCACTATTATGCGGGCTTTCTTGATTCGACCAACCTGTCGACAGGCTGATCAACCAATACGCTTATGGCAGCAGGTGCGCTACTGCATCGCGCTCTTCCGCCAGCTCCTGCTCAGTGGCAGTCATTTTCTCACGGGAGAAATTGTTGATCTCTACTCCTTGTACGATTTTCCAGTCACCATCTTTACAGGTGCAAGGGAAGGAGTAGATCAGGCCTTCCTGAATGCCGTAGGAACCATCGCTGTATACAGCCATGCTGGTCCAGTCGCCTTCAGCAGTGCCCAGCGCCCAATCGCGCATATGATCGATAGCCGCATTAGCGGCAGATGCCGCAGAAGACGCACCACGCGCTTTAATGATAGCTGCGCCACGCTGTTGCACAGTCGGAATAAAGTCGTTTTCGTACCAATCCTGCTCCACTTTATCCATAGCCGGAGTGCCAGAAACTTTAACCTGGTGCAAGTCCGGATACTGGGTGGAGGAATGGTTGCCCCAGATAGTCATGTGGGAAATATCATTAACGCTGGACTCAGTCTTATTGGCCAGCTGAGACAGGGCGCGGTTGTGGTCCAGGCGGGTCATGGCGGTAAAGTTACGCGGATCCAGGTCTGGTGCATTGCGTTGGGCAATCAAAGCATTGGTGTTAGCGGGGTTGCCGACAACCAGTACCTTTACATTGCGCGAGGCAACATCGTTCAGGGCCTTGCCCTGTGCAGAGAAGATGGCAGCGTTAGCTTCCAGAAGGTCCTTACGCTCCATGCCCGGCCCGCGGGGGCGCGCGCCAACGAGTAGAGCGTAGTCAGCATCTTTAAATGCGACAGTAGCATCATCGCTCTGAACGATACCCGACAGCAGCGGGAAAGCGCAGTCTTCGAGCTCCATGGCTACGCCTTTCAGCGCCTCCAGCGCCGGAGTAATTTCCAGCAGCTGCAGAATAACCGGTTGATCTTTACCCAGCATTTCACCGGAAGCGATACGGAACAGCAACGAATAGCTGATCTGACCGGCGGCGCCGGTAACAGCAACACGAACAGGTGCTTTCACGATAGTTCTCCTCGTTTGTAAGCGGCCGCATTATAGGGCCTCGTGTGCAAATTTCACCTCAAGCAATAGAATTACCAGCTCAATTTCTTCGACGAAATTCTTCATCGTTAAGCCGGCGCGTTTAAAGAACGATTATGCCAGTGCAATTTCCCGATAACGCTCTTGCAGAGAGCGATACACCTGATCAATGTAATCCACTGCTGAGGCGTCGAGCTGTCCGGCAATTTCTGCCAGGTGTTCATTATCTTCTCGACCAGTCCAATTTTTTACATAAGTACCGTCTTTATAACCGTTATCCTGACGGAAACGGTTGAGTACATTTTTACCGACATAACGCTGGTACAGTTCAGCAAAGGACATTTCGACATCGGCAAGTAATTGCGCAAAACCGACCAAATCAAACTGCTTGCTGGCCAGGGTGTTGAGTGTGAAAGATTCGAGGTTCTCGCGGAAATCTCCCGGCGTTCGCTGCTCCACTTTCAGTTCACCCAGCATGGTTGCGGCCACTTTTTCTGGTGATCCCTGCTGCAGCTCCAAGCTAAGACCAAAGTGCCAAATATCTACCAGCTCAAGTTTTACCTGATTCATTTCCGGCTGCTGTTTTTTCCACCACTTCCACCCGTAGTGGTCCAGCAGCTCGGCACTTTCCACCCAGATAGCGCGATACCAAGCAAAATTCTGGGCCCGCCAATTTTCATTGACTACTGTATTAATTTCATCCTGCAGAGTCAGCATGACCTGCAATTGCTGCTTCATCATTCGGGTACTTCCTATCGTGGGAACAGGCTAGGCTGCCCGTGGGAATAATCTGAAAAAGTTTTCTGTGGTAATTTCAGCCAACTTTTCGTAAGGGATACCGCGTAACTCGGCGATAAACTCCGCCACTTCACGCACATAAGCTGGAATATTGGCCTTACCCCGATAAGGGACTGGCGCTAAATAAGGTGAATCGGTCTCCACCAGTAGGCGATCAAGAGGCAGTTTGCGCGCTACATCCCGCAACTCCTCAGCATTCTTAAAAGTGACAATACCGGACAGGGATATATAGTAATTGAGATCCAAGGCGGACTTCGCCATCTCCCAACTTTCGGTAAAGCAATGCAAGACCCCAGCAGTTTCCAGGTTACCGTGTGTACGGATGAGCTCAATTGTGTCTTTACGTGCATCGCGGGTATGCACGATCACCGGTAATTCTGCGCGCCCAGCGGCTTGCAGATGAGCAATAAAGCTCTGCTGCTGAATCTCTTTGGTTTCCGTGCTGTAGTAATAGTCGAGACCGGTCTCGCCCAACGCCACTACATTGGGCCGCTCAGCCATTGTGATCAATTCATCGACACCGGCCAAGCCGGACTCCACATCTAGCGGATGAATGCCTATCGAGCAGACAACATCCTGATAGCGGGCTGCAATTCCAACAACCGCATCAGCATTTTTAAGGCTAATGCCAACACAAAGGAACTTACCGACACCTCGGCTACGAGCCAGATCAAGCACCGCATCGAGATCGCCATCAAATTTATCGAGCTTTAATCTGTCCAGATGACAGTGGGAGTCTACGAGCATGTGTGGGTTACAACGTGTGAGTGGGTCGGCTGGACTCAAGTGTGCCAGCCAAATAAGTTTCTATCTTATTTTGAGCGATATTGTCTTTATCGCCAAATTGAACGCCGATTCCCGGGGTGCGATTGCCCTGGGCTCCATTTGGAGTAATCCAAATTACCTTGCCAGCGACTGGTAGCTTCTCCGGCTCATCCATCAGGCTCAATAGCAGGAACACTTCATCGCCAAGACTGTAAGATTTATCCGTACTGATAAACAAGCCACCATTCTTCACAAAGGGCATATAAGCCGCATAGAGAACTGATTTGTCCTGAATCTTCAGCGATAGGATGCCATTACGGGCACCGCCTCCCATGGCTTTCATGATCAACCTCAATGTTCTTTAATGATGCGCTAACTTATCTGAGCGTACTGATTCTGTCCAGAAATAGCGCTTTTCCGTCTTTTTCGCGCCTTTAGCTGTAAATTCGTGTCCTGGCTTAAGAGCAATAGCTAAACAGCAAAGAGCCTGGCCCAGCGAATCATCAACTCCTCAAGCAGCAAGCGACGGTTCGGATTCGCTCCACTCACCAGCCCCTTGCGCGCTTGTAACAAGTGATCGTAGAAACTGAACAATGGGCGCAGACTTTCCTCGCCTACTCCAGGCAGCCGCTGTAACAATGCCATCAGCTGTGTATCACCAGTTAAGTCACAGCTGCGTAGCTGGGCCATTTGCGTAATCCACTGCTGCCAAAATTGCAGAAGTTGCTCCAAGCTCGTTTGCTCAGAGGGTGCCTCCCAATGCTCAGCTGCCCTAACCACACTGGTACTTCCCTCAGCTACGCTGGTGAGCTCCCGCAGGAACTGTTCACGCACCTCGCACAAATCCGGCTCTGCCAGTTCAGCCGCCAACAATGGAGCGCCGCCTGATAGGATCAAGGCCCGTCGAGCCAACTGCTCATCCAGGCCATGATTGCGTAGCCATTGCAGGGCCACTTCCTCAGGAGGGGAAGGAAAGGTAACCGACTGACAGCGGCTACGGATTGTCGGTAACAGCCCTGCCGGAGAATCACTAATCAGCAAAAAAATCACCGATGCTGCGGGCTCTTCAAGGTTCTTTAGCAAGGCGTTGGCCGCATTGATATTCATCGCTTCTGCCGGTGCCAACCAAACTAGCCGGGCTCCACCACGACCGCTGGTACGGGAGACAAAATCACCCAGTTGGCGAATTTGCGCCACTTTCAGTGGCGAACCGGCCTTCTCCGGCTCCACTCGCAGGAAATCGGGGTGGGAACCCGCCTGCCACAGGCGACAGTCCTTACAGCTGCCGCAAGCCTGCCCATTTCGCGGCTGCTCGCACAGCACCAGAGCTGAAAAAGCTTCTGCAAAAGCACGCTTGCCCAGACCTGCCTGCCCGGCCAGCAATAGAGCATGGGGGCAACGCCCCGCCCGCCACTGCGCACACAGGCGCTGCCACTGCAGAGTTTGCCAGGGCATTAACTCGGGGATAGGAAAATGTTCAATAGTTTCAGGCACTGACAATCGCCAAATTTGTAATCCTAAAAAATATGCTCGAAATGACACGCTCTGATACCACCAAAATCAGTGCGGACAACCGAATCACTACAGCAGACGTTCCAGCTCCTGGCCAAGATCCCGCTGGACCCGCTCCAGGGATTGGCTGGCATCGACAATGGCATAGCGGGATGGCGAAGCTCCGGCACGCTCGCGATAGGCATTGCGCACCCGATGGAAGAAGGCCAGGTGTTCACTTTCGAAACGGTCGGCAGCGCCCGTGCGCGCTGCCCGTTCGAGGCCAATCTCGGGGTCAAGATCCAAAAGCAATACTTTGTCGGGGCGCAGCTCCCCTTGTACTGTTTTTTCAAGCTGCTCAATCAGCGACCTATCGAGCTGGCGGCCGCCGCCTTGGTAAGCATAAGTGGCATCCGTAAAACGATCGCAAATTACCCACTCACCACGCTCGAGTGCCGGCACAATGACCTGGACCAAGTGCTGGGCACGGGCAGCAAATACCATCAGTAACTCAGCGGTCGAGTCCACAGGCTCATCCCGCTTAGCCAAGAGTAATTCCCGCAATTGCTCAGCCAATGGTGTACCACCGGGCTCACGGGTTTGAATAAACGGGATGTTATGATCTGTTAACCACTGGGTGATAAATTTCAGGTTGGTAGACTTACCAACGCCCTCGCCCCCCTCCAGGGTTATAAATTTTCCACGCGACACGATTTCTAATTTCCTTTTGCCGGACTGGATCGGTAATCCGCCCGTCGCTTCAACTGGTACTCTCGCACTGCACGATTGTGCTCTGTAAGCGTTGCCGAAAAATGATGGGAGCCATCCCCCTTCCCCACAAAGTAAAGGCTCTTGCCCGGTTTTGGATTCAACGCAGCCCTAATAGCCGCACGTCCAGGCAAAGCGATCGGTGTCGGAGGGAGTCCATCAATGACATAGGTATTGTACGGAGTTGACTGGCGCAAATGCGCTCGAGTGAGATTGCCATCGTAATCCTCACCCAACCCATAGATTACGGTGGGGTCCGTCTGCAACCTCATTCCCTTGTGCAAGCGACGAACAAAAACACCTGCAATTTCACCGCGCTCTGAGGGCTGTCCAGTTTCCTTTTCTATCAACGAGGCCATAATCAGTGCCTCATAGGGGGATTTGTAAGGAAGTCCATCCCCCTTGGCCCGCCACTCCTCTTCCAGAACCTGCTGCATCCGCTCATAAGCTTCACGCAGGAGTTCAATGTCGGTAGTGCCGGAGCGGTACACATAAGTATCCGGGAAAATCCACCCCTCCACAGCACCCTCGTCCAACCCCAGCGCTTTCGCTGCAGCGCCGACCGTTCTGCCCGCTTCAGATTTTACAATTTTCTGCCCGGCCCTAATTTTTTGTAGTGCCTGCTGAAATGTCCACCCCTCCACCAAAGTCACCCTGTAACTGGTGACCTCACCGCGATTCAAGCGCGCAATCAGGTCCATAGCTGTGCTGCCTTGGGGCACTAAGTATTCTCCGGAGTGAATATCAGTCTTACCTTCCCAATAGGCATAGGCCAGAACCAAACGCGGCCAGTTGATTATTCCATCGCGTCCCAACTGCCTAAGCGTTTTCGAGAGGCTGCCACCCTTCTCTACCTGCAACTGCAAACCACTTTCCTGTAGCTGCAGTGGTGTCGCCAAGGCTGTTTGCAAGACCCACACGGATGCCGCCGCTATCATGCATGCCAGTAGAACGCCTGCAAAGAGGAACTTCCACAAATTTCCGAGGATACCCACCCGCTTCTTCTTCACCACAATGCTTCCACGATCAACTGCTGTAACCTCCGTGCATCAGGCCCTATCGACCAGCTTTTATAGCCAACAATTTCAACAACAGGTATAACTCCACGAACACTGTTGCATAGGACCACTTCATCCGCCTCACAGAGTGCCTGGATATTCATTTCCCGTGCCTGCCACTGGATATGACCAGAAAGCCACTCCAGCATGACACCACGAACACCACACCTGCTCAAATCTGGAGTCGCCCAGGTGCTTCCAAATCGTGCCAATAGGTTGCAGCGCAGGCTTTCGATCACTCGACCCGAGCTATCAAGTATCAAGCCATCGACACGCTCACCATCCGGCAGTTCGGCTCTCGCCGCATTATATCGACTGCGATCCAAAAATTTGCAGCCCAAGTTCTTACTTTCTGATGCTGGCAACTTAGTACGGCACAGGTATAAACGAACTCCAAACTCCACTTCAGGTGCCTTTAACAGGGGCAAGAAAGCCAAGTCCCAGCACTGCTCTCCATTAACAAATCCTGCACGAAGCCGTGCAATAGCCGCATTTTGGCTACATTTGGAAGCCAATTTTTTAATAGAGCGATCAATTTCAGAAAGAAGCGACTCGCTTAGGGTGGAGCTGCGCTCCAGTCGGGATCTGTGCAATGGCCACAATGGCAGACCTCCATTGTGACAGCGCATGGTTTCGAGGATTCCATTTGCATAATCACTATCGGCAATTAGCTGGGTAGCAGGTCGCCCCTGAAAATAGAAGTGAGGCAATTTAAGCATGCTCTCCTCGAAGCGGGAGTTGCCCGCCTCTACGACGGGCAGAAGGATCAGACTCGCTTAAAGATCAAAGACCCATTAGTGCCACCAAACCCGAAAGAGTTGGAAAGTACTGAATCAATGGTCATTGACTGCGCTTCCTGGGGTACCAGGTTAATGCCGGCACAAGCTTCATCAGAATCATATAGATTGATTGTCGGCGGAGCCACTTGGTCGCGTATCGCCATCACAGAAAAAACGGCTTCAATCGCACCGGCGGCACCCAGAAGGTGGCCGGTCATCGATTTGGTCGAACTAACCGCCAGATTTTCTGTGGCGCCAGCAAAGATCTTGTGTACCGCCTGAATCTCGGCTTTGTCGCCCAGAGGGGTAGAGGTACCATGGGCATTGATATATTGGATATCGTCTGCGTTCATACCGGCATCCTTCAGCGCATTCTCCATAGATAACGCCGCTCCCGCGCCATCTTCTGGTGGCGATGTCATATGGTAGGCATCACCACTCATACCAAAGCCAGATAACTCAGCATAGATAGTTGCCCCGCGCGATATTGCGTGTTCGTACTCTTCCAGTACCAGTACCGCAGCCCCTTCACCCAGGACAAAACCATCCCGGCCTTTATCCCACGGGCGGCTCGCTGTCTGCGGATCATCGTTTCGCGTGGAGAGCGCACGCGCGGCACAAAAACCACCAAGCCCGACAGGCGTGGAGACCATTTCGGCACCACCACACACCATAACATCGGCGTCGCCATATTGAATTGTGCGCATACCAAGACCCAATGCATGGGTTCCGGTCGTACAGGCGGTGGTTACCGCAAGGTTTGGCCCTCGCAAACCATATTTAATCGATAAGTTTCCGGCTACCATATTGATAATCGCGCCCGGCACAAAGAAGGGCGACACACGGCGAGGCCCCTTCTCGGCAATCAACATCGCATTGTCTTCGATGGCCATAATGCCACCCATTCCGGAGCCGATACAGGTGCCCATGCGCGGCGCACCCTCTTCACTCACCTCCAGGCCACTGTCCTGCATCGCCTGGATGCCCGCTATTAAGCCATATTGCAGAAACGTATCCATCTTGCGCGCATCTTTTGCGGGCATATACGGAGTGGGATCAAAATCTTTTACCGTAGCGGCAAAGCGGGTTGAGAAAGCTGAAACATCAAATGTTTCAATCGGAGCCGCTCCGCTAGCCCCCTTGAGAATGCCAGACCAAGTCTCTTCTACGGTGTTACCCAGTGGGCTGACTACGCCCATTCCAGTTACAACAACTCTTCTGTGCGACACTGCGGTCCCCCCGAAACTCTTACAGCCGCTGCATTCCCTCAGCACGATGAGGAAAACACCATTCGGTCAGCGGTCAAAATTCCATAGTGCTAATAAAAAGAGAGCCGCGCTATGTAACATAGAACGGCTCTCGAAATCGCTTGGCCACGTACAGAATAAACTGCTCGCGCCTAAACTACCCAGCAGGAATTAACCAAGGTTGTCCTTGATATAATCCATTGCCAGCTGAACAGTAGTGATTTTCTCAGCTTCTTCATCGGGGATTTCGGTTTCGAATTCCTCTTCCAAAGCCATTACTAACTCAACTGTGTCGAGTGAGTCCGCGCCCAGATCTTCAACAAAAGAGGCTTCAGGCTTAACGTCTTCTTCCTTCACGCCCAGTTGTTCAGCAACGATCTTTTTAACGCGCTCTTCAATGCTGCTCATGATTCAATTTAACTCCTAGTGGGTAAAAATCTGTTTTTAGTCGCTATTGTTATTCCACCAATCCAATTAATGGTGATAACGACCGGCTCACACAGCTTTTGGATAATTCAGAGGCCATTGTACCCCAAGTTCCTGGGGATGTAATGCACGGCCCTGCACCTCCATCAGCAAATATCTAAATATCCTAAAAATCAATGACTTCCAGAGATATTTTTTAGGAACACATCAGCTCATATACATGCCGCCATTGACATGGATTGTCTCACCGGTGACATAGCCACCAGCATCACTCGCCAAAAAGGCTACTACGGAGGCAATCTCTTCGGGCTGACCGAGTCGACCCAGGGGGATCTTGCCAAGCAGCGCCTCGCGCTGAGCTTCAGGCAGAACTTTAGTCATATCGGTATCGATAAAACCAGGTGCAACAGTATTTACGGTAATTCCTCGGGAACCGATTTCCGCAGCCAGGGAGCGTGCAAATCCAGCAACACCAGCCTTGGTAGCCGCATAGTTACTCTGACCTGCGTTCCCCATACTACCAACTACAGAGCTGATATTGATAATCCGCCCCCAGCGGGCCTTGGTCATATCCCGCAGACACGCTTTGGTCATACGGTAAACTGCGGACAAATTTGTCTCAACAACCGAATCCCACTCATCATCCTTCATGCGCATCAACAGGTTGTCTTTAGTGATTCCCGCATTATTTACCAGGATGATGGGTACGCCAAACTCACTTTTTATAGCTGAATGCAACTCAACAATACTTTCAACGTTGGTAACATCAAGCACCATACCGGCTCCCTTGATGCCCTTCTCAGCAAAGCGTGCGCTAATCTTCTCGGCGCCGCCCTCGCTGGTGGCGGTGCCAACCACTGTGGCGCCCTGCCCACCCAGCATATCTGCAATGGCCGCACCAATTCCGCGGCTAGCACCAGTAACTAGGGCTACTTTGCCCTCGAGGGAAATATTCAAACTCATATTTGCTTTATCCTTATTCGGCTAATAGCCGTCGCTCTCGGGCGACTTAAACCGCAGTAGATCTTAGCGCTTCATTAAAGCTGCCGGGATTATCGATGCTGTGGCAAGTAACACTGCGATCAATCCGCTTGGTCAATCCAGCCAGTACTTTACCAGGGCCACACTCAACCAATTGCGTAGCTCCGTCGGTAATAATCTTCTTGGTACAAGCAGTCCAGCGCACGGGGCGGTAGATCTGCTCTATCATAAGTGCCTTTATCGCCGCCGGATCTGATTCAGGCTCCGCATGCACATTATGCACAACGGGAATATCAGGTGCGTTAAATTCCGCCGCCTCAATCTGCGGGGCCAGCTTCTCTGCTGCAGGGCGCATCAACTCTGTATGGAATGGTGCACTCACCGGCAGTGGCATAGCCTTCTTGGCACCGGCAGCTTTACAGGCTTCGATCGCACGTGCAACTGCGGCGCTGTTACCGGCGATAACAATCTGCCCCGGGGAGTTGTAGTTCACAGCAGCAACCACCTCTCCGTCAGCTGCGCTGGCGCAAGCGGCCTCGACAACCCCATCTTCAAGGCCAATGACCGCCGCCATCGCACCGGTACCCACAGGAACGGCTTCCTGCATCAGGCGACCGCGCTCGCGCACCAGGTGAACGGCATCTCTAAAGGCCAGCACACCGGAACACACCAGAGCGGACCACTCTCCGAGGCTATGTCCGGCCATGCGCGCGGGCAGGGCCCCACCTCGGGCACGCCAAAGGCGGTACAGGGCAACACTGGAGGTCAAAAGAAGAGGCTGTGTGCGCTGGGTAAGATTAATCGCCTCCTGCTCGCCGTTCTGGCAAAGATCCCAAAGGTCGTAACCCAGGACTTCCGAAGCTTCGGCAAAGGTGGCTTGGATCTCGGAGGCCTCCTGAGCAATCTCGGAGAGCATACCGACCTTCTGAGATCCCTGCCCCGGAAAGACAAATGCAAGCGCGGCATTGGTCATAAGATATCCTTAAACCTATTTGGCAAATTTCAGTAGGAGGGGGAACGTACTTCCTACCCCATTTCCTTTGAGTTTCGCTCGCCAGTTTGCGCCATGGCGGCATCGACTCTGGCAGCCAGGTTGGCATCAGCACACTCTTTCGCTGTCACCATTGCCCGGTAAAACGCCTCACTGCTGGCTCCTCCGTGACTCTTAATCACGTTGCCCTTCACCCCTACAAAGCTGGCGCCATTATAGCGGGCAGGCTCCACCTGTGTACGCCATTTTCGCAACAGCTTTATGGCTAACTGGCCAAAATAACGCTTAAAACACCCCTTCTTCTCAATGGTGAACGCTTTTTGACCCATTAGTCGAATCACCCCTTCGGCGGACTTCATCGCCACATTACCCATCAGACCATCACAAACAACGACATCGACAGAGCCAGTAAATATGTCGTGCCCTTCCACAAAGCCCACATAGTTGATCTCCGGGTCCGCCTCCAGTAACTCTGCAGCCCGGCGAATCTCAGCAGTCCCTTTGTGAGCCTCAGAGCCAATATTCAGCAAAGCAACCTCAATGCTCTCGCGAGGGATAGCCGTATGAATGTACTGGGCCTCAATACCCATACGCGCAAACTGCAACAAGTCTTCCGCAGTGCAGCCAACATTCGCACCGAGGTCCAAAAGATAGCAGGAGCCGTGACCGGAAGGGACCGATTTACCCAGCGCCGGCTTTCGAACGCCATCAATATTACCCAGGATGCTGCGGCTCAGAGCTAATAGCGCGCCGGTATTTCCCGAGGTAACCATAGCCTGGGCATCGCCATCGGCAACCGCCTTCAAGGCTTCCGCCATAGTGGAATTGCGCTTGCGCCGCACGGCCTGCAACGGATTACATTCTTGCGTAACAACTTGAGTGCAATCGACTATTTCGAGGCGGTCAGAAAATCGGGGGCTGTAAAACTCCAGGACCAGAGTCTCAAGCTGTGCGCGAGGGCCAAATAACTTCAACTGCGCATTAGGGAAATTTCGCAGAAATCTAACACAGGCCGGAACGACAGAGCGGGGACCTAAGTCCCCGCCCATAGCATCCACGGCCAATCGCAATTGGCTGGACAAGGCTTACTCTTCTTCGGAGCCGCCGCCGATTTCGATCACCTTGCGACCACGGTAGAAACCGTCTTTGGTCACGTGGTGACGACGATGCTTCTCACCGGTAGTCGGATCTACGGAAAGAGTTGCACCAGCACCCAGGGCATCGTGAGAGCGGCGCATACCGCGACGGGAACGAGTCTTCTTGTTTTGTTGAACAGCCATTGCTAGCTCCTAAAATAAACAAATTTCACTGGAACCGGGGCGCCTACCGGCGAGCCCAAACTCCCCGAACAAATCTAGGATTTACCCGAAGAACCCTTCAACTGCTCCAGCACTTTAAAGGGGTTTTCTCGTTGCTCACCTGCCTCCGTCTCCACTTCACCAATATGGAAGCTCTCCCTGGAGACACATTCCTTATCGTGGTAAGCGACCATCGGCAAGTTGAGCAAAATCTCATCTTCAAGAATCTGGTGCAGGTCTAGCTCATCACTTTCCTGGATCACCGGATCCAGATCTTTGGGAAGGGCCTTGCCCTGTTCCTCAGACCAAACGACACCCCAGCAAAACTGTGCTTCAATCTGCTCGCGCACTGGGTGCAGGCAGCGCTGACACAGCAACTCAACAGTACACGACACTTTGCCGCTTACGGTGAGATGACCTTGCAGATCGCGCCCAAATTGCAATTCAGACACAATCTCCCCATTCACAGATTCCACAGCTGTACGCAGTCGATCCAGTGATTCCAACGGCAAAACACCGTCCAAATACTGTTCGCGCTGCACCAATTTCCGAGCATCAACGCTCTTCGGCAATACTGATTTTGAGGGGGCTATCGACATAAGCGCGCAATTCTATGGACTCACCCTACCCTTGTCAAAACAATTAAGGCACTGCAGTATCGCCCAGTCACAAACTTCGACCAGTCAACTACGGAAACGTCCCTGGAATGGCCCTTTCACTGATACTAGCCTCAAGCTCTCCCTACCGCAGAACACTACTAAAGCAATTGCGCCTTCCCTTTAGGCACTTTGCTCCTCATATAAATGAAGAAGCGAAGCCCAGGGAAAGTGCCAGCGCGCTGGCGCTGAGATTGGCAGAGGAAAAGGCCTGCGCTCTGGCGCCAGCCAATCCACAATCTCTGATTATCGGTTCTGATCAGGTAGCTGAGTGCAATGGCCGCATTTTGGGCAAACCTGGCAACCGCGAAGGGGCCATCGCCCAGCTGCGCGCCTGCTCAGGCAGTAAGATTACCTTCTTTACCGGCTTATCCGTATTCAATAGTGCGACCAAGAAACATCTGAGCTCCGTAGAAACCTTTACCGTCTACTTCCGCCAACTCAGTATTGAGCAAATAGAACGGTATGTGGAATTGGAGGAGCCCTACGACTGCGCCGGCTCATTTAAAGTGGAGGGGCTGGGGATTACCCTCTTTGAAAAACTGGAGGGCTCAGACATCAACACTCTGGTGGGCCTCCCCCTGATTCGCCTGGTAGATTTCCTTGGTGAATTCGGCATCAGCCCACTAGCACCAGCAACTAGGGAACCAAAGGCGGCCAGCTAAGCAGGCCTGAGAACTCATCAATTATGGCCTTGGGCCGACATTCCTGCAGCCTGGTAGGGCAATGGGCGCCATAACTAACACCGATGGACGGCATCTCAATAGCCGCTGCCATGTCCAAATCGTAAACCGTATCACCAACCATGACAGCTTCCTCAGCCTTATGGCAGGTTTCAGACAGCAACTCGTTTAGCATCAGTGGATCAGGCTTGGAGGCAGTCTCATCGGCACAGCGGCTGGCGACAAACAGGTGTCCCACCCCATGCTCTTGAAACTCACGATTGAGGCCCCGCCGACTCTTACCGGTTGCCACTGCCAACTGATGCCCAGCACAAAGCAGCCGGTCGAGGGTATCCAGCACCCCATCAAAGAGTGGCAGCGGCTCAACCCGAGCGGCCATCCACTCTTCAGAGTAGAGCTGACGCAAGGCCTGCTTATCCTCACTTGCAGCTTCCGGGAATAGCGTCGCCACTGCCTCCGGCAGGCCAAGCCCGATAATATTGCTTACCGCCTCAGGTGCCAGGACCGGTAGCCCCACCCGATCTGCAGCGCGCAACATACAAGCGACAATGCGCGACTCCGAGTTACAAACCGTGCCATCCCAATCGAAAATCACCAACATACAACTAGCAGACCTGCTCTTTACGCAATTTCTTCAGTAGCGCCTCAAGTTCACTGGGCAGGGGCGCATCAACATGTACCTTTTCACCGCTGGGGAGTGTACAGCGCACCGACGCGGAATGGAGAAACAGGCGCTTCAGGCCACGGGTGCGAAACTCTCGGTTTACTTCATCCGAGGTGTACTTGCTATCTCCAGCCAAGGGGCAACCTACAAACTGTGCGTGAACCCGGATCTGGTGGGTACGCCCGGTAACAGGCACCGCCGAAACCAAAGTGGCGACCTTAAAACGCTCCAGCAGCTGAAAGCGTGTCTCTGAGGGCTTACCCTCAGGGTGTACTGACACCATACGCTCTCCACTTTTTAGGGTGTTTTTACGCAAGGGAGCCTCAACCAGACGCCGACCACGAGGCCACTTGCCCGCGGCCAAGGCCAAGTATGACTTGCCTATCTGGCCATTGCGCAGCTCTGACTGCACATGCTGTAAAACGGCGCGCTTTCGTGCCACCATAATGGCGCCACTAGTATCTCGGTCTAGACGGTGTACCAACTCTATAAAGCGGCTCTGAGGATACATCTGCCGCAGTACCTCGATCAGGCCGAGACGCACACCACTACCACCATGTACCGCGAGGCCCGCCGGCTTGTTGATCACCATCAATCCATTGTTATCGTACAGTATGGATTCTTTCACCAATTGGCGCAGCTGCTCTCCTGCAACCGGAGCCGACACCTGCTCAGCCGCACGAACTGGCGGCACACGCACCACATCACCCGCCACCAACTTGTATTCTGCCTTTACTCGTCCTTTATTTACTCTTACCTCCCCCTTACGCAGGATTCGGTAGATTCTTGAACGAGGCACACCCTTGAGGCGCGCTTGCAAAAAGTTGTCAATTCTCTGACCGGCCAGCTCATCTGGCACAGTTAAAAACTGTACGCCGCCAGAAGGGTCCCAGGCATCGGAGGGGGTATCGGCCGCAGCCGCTTTAAGGGGAGGTATACTTCGCATGACGCGCATCATAGCGCCGCAGGAGGGACAATTGAAGCACCCTCCTGGCCGTGTTATATTCGACCGGCCTGAATTCTGCTGGTTTTCGGCCACTGGCAACTTCCCACATGAAGAGATAGCCGTGGTCTCTGAGAAAATACCGCTGTTCGGCCGGTGCGCGGAAATGCCGCGTTATTGATAGAAACTTAGCTGATGAGCGCCTCCCAAAAATGAAAAGCTTATGGGGGCCTCAACGGCAAAACAGCCCACAATTTCAGTGGGTAAATATCGCGAAGGTAAGACGGGCCGTGACCCGCAGCGCTTGAAAGGACGACTCATAACCTGCGTCCCGCTCTGTAGAAAATAGTGCCAGCGACCGCACTGGCAACCTGGGTATTCCAGCTTCCGTATACCCAGTCAACATAATATAGGAAACATATATCGGCCAAAAGCCGAGCTACAGAGCCAGAACTGTTGACGCAGACCTTGCCGCCCAGCTAGAAACTGACCGAAGGGTGGCGCCCAACCTTGCCATGGAAGCCTATGGCACAGGTACAGGGCAGTACTAACAAAAGGTACTTAAGGAACAAAGGTACTATTCAGTACCAGCGGATAGCAGCACAGCGACGCTTATCCGGAGTTTTTGCAGTGAGAACAGCGGGTCAAACACCCATCTCAAAATGCCGCGTAGATCGAATTTGCGGCGGAGATAGTGCCCCCCAATTCCCTGCCCCGCTACCCGGTCCTCTCCGGTAGGCGGCCGACAAGCAAGCCTGCGTTTAGCGGTGTCATACCTTTGCGCAACGCAAGGAAAACGACACGCATGAAAAGAATGCTAATCAACGCAACCCAACCTGAGGAATTGCGTGTAGCCCTGGTGGACGGCCAGTGGCTATATGACCTGGATATTGAAAATCGCACGCGTCAGCAAAAAAAAGCCAACATTTACAAAGGCAAGATCACCCGCGTAGAACCCTCTCTCGAAGCCGCATTCGTTGACTATGGCGAAGAGCGCCACGGCTTCCTCCCCCTGAAAGAAATTTCCCGCGAATACTTTCTCAAACAGCCCAAAGACATTGAAGGCCGCATCAAGATCAAAGATGTCGTCAAAGAAGGCATGGAAGTTATTGTTCAGGTGGACAAGGAAGAGCGCGGCAACAAAGGCGCAGCCCTGACCACCTTCGTCAGCCTTGCCGGGCGCTACCTGGTACTGATGCCAAACAATCCCCGCGCCGGCGGCATCTCCCGTCGTATTGAAGGTGACGAGCGCTCAGAACTGCGCGATGCACTAGCCAGCGTTGAGGTACCTTCCGGCATGGGCATTATTGTGCGCACCGCCGGCGTTGGCCGCAGCGGCGAAGAACTGCAATGGGACCTCAACTATCTGTTGAAATTATGGGTCGCCATAAAAGAAGAAGCCGATACTTCGAAGGCACCACATTTCCTCTTCCAGGAAAGCAACGTCATCATCCGTGCCATTCGCGATTACATGCGTGACGATATCGGCGAAGTGATCGTCGATGACAAAGGTGCCTTCGAGCTGGCTGCAGAATTTGCCCGCCAGGTAATGCCGCACTATGCCAACAAGGTAAAGTACTACGAAGATGCCATTCCGCTCTTCAACCGCTACCAAATCGAGAGCCAGATCGAGACTGCCTTCGAACGTGAAGTAAAACTACCTTCCGGCGGTTCTATCGTGATCGATGTCACTGAGGCATTAGTTTCCATCGATATTAACTCCTCCCGCGCTACCAAGGGTGGAGACATCGAGGAAACAGCCCGCAGCATCAACCTGGAAGCAGCAGACGAAATCGCCCGCCAGTTACGCCTGCGTGATATGGGCGGCCTGGTTGTGATCGACTTTATTGATATGCAGAGCAAATCCAACCAGCGCGAAGTTGAAAAGCGCATGGAAAAAGCGCTCAGCATGGACCGCGCCCGAGTACAGGTAGGCCGCATCTCCCGTTTCGGACTACTGGAAATGTCGCGCCAACGCCTGCGCCCCTCCCTTGGTGAAACCACTTTCCGCGTCTGCCCCCGCTGTAGCGGCCAGGGCACTATTCGCGGCACCAAATCCCTAGCCCTCTCCATCCTCCGCCTGGTTGAGGAAGAGGCCAAGAAAGAGCGTAGCGCAGAGATTCGCGCCATCACCCCGGTGAATGTCGCCACCTACCTGCTCAACGAAAAGCGCAAGACCATCTCTCAGATCGAATCCCGCAACAAGACCCGTGTGGTTGTTGTTCCCAATGCGGATATCGAAACCCCGCACTTTGAAGTGCAGCGCTTGCGTGATGACGACACCGCCACCCTGGAAACCTCTTACAAGATTTCCGGCACCGTGGAAGAAACCATCACCAAAAAAGATGAAAAGCCTCAGCGCACCCCGGCCCAACCTGCCGTACAACAGATTGCCCACACCGCTCCGGCTCCCACCCCGGAAAAGAAAGCGGAGCCCAGCCTGTTCAACCGATTGATAACTGCGATTAGCTCCTTCTTCAAGAATGAAGAGGAAGAGCCCAAGAAACACCAGAAATCGAAAAACCGCGGCAAGGATTACCAGCGCGACCGCAATCGCAGCCGCAACCAACGAGGTGGTCGTGGCAGCCGCAGTGGTCGTCCTACACGCCGCAAGGATGATCGCCGCGATGATTCCAAGCGCGAAGATCAACGTGAGGACAGACAGCAGGCCAAGCAGTTCGAAGAGCGCGAAGCTGGAGCTGAGCGCAGTGAAGGCCAGCGCCGTCGCCGCCGTCGCCGCAGTGGTGATAACCGCCGCAGGGACGACAATCGCAATATCGTAGCTGAGAGCGAGAGCACCAGAGAATCCATTGAGCAAGCAGGGGAAGGCGGTGAGCAGCGCCCAGCGCGTCGCCCAAGTAATGTTCGCGGTCGCCCACAGGCCCGCCGCCGCGGTCGACGCACTGAAAATACTGCAGCAGCTGCCGTAGCTCAAAGCCAGGAAGAGCTGAATCGCGAAGTCAATGAAGCTATTGACGAAGCGGAGAGCGAAGCAAGGCAGTCTCGTGATACCGCCGCAGAGAGCCGTAGCGAAGCGCCCAAGCGCAGAAGTGAACGCAGAGAGCAAACGCATGCAAAATCCGCCCAGGCAGAACAAGCCAAACCGGCTATAGAAGTTCCTGCAAGTACACCAAAGGCCGTAAAAGCTGAAACCTTGGCGGAAGCACCCCGGGAAACCAAGCCTGCCGAGCCCTATGCAGCTTTTACTGCAAAAGCGGAAAAAGCCTTCGCCCCCACAAAGGAAGCGGTCCCGACACCAGCAGAAGCCAGAAGGCAACCAGCACCTGCAACAGCGGAAAAACCCACAGCTAAAGCTGCAACCGAAGAGGCACCCACTGCTTTCCAAGCTCAGGCGAAAGTGGAAAGCGAAGCAAAAACTCCGGCAAGTGAAAAGCCGGCAGCGCTTACAGTGGAAACCCCAACCTCAACGGAAGTTACCCAGGCTGAACCGGAAGATTCCGAGGAAATCGCACTGACCGAAGCCCATGAGGTTGCAGAAGTTTTGGAGCAGCAGGATGAAGCAGCTGGAGCTGCCGCTCAGGTAGAAGTTGTAGCCGCAGAAGCTGAGGCTTCCGAACAGATTGCCACGCCCGCTACTCAAGGCCGCGCAAGTAACGACCCGCGCATCAACCCCAAGCCACTGCTCGAGTTGGCTATTGTGACTGAGCGCCGCCAGCTAGGCTCCCAGCAACCGTTGGATACCGCCCAACCCGCAGCGATATCCCACAGTCCTCGCTCACTATCGCGCCCAGCCAACGACCCTCGGATGGCTCGCCTGGCAGCCCAGGAAGTTACTGACGCGGACAACGACCGCAACTCAGCAGAAGCCGGCTAAGCGCGGCCACCAAAGCCGCCAACCCCTCCGGGATTGGCGGCTTTTTTATGCCCGACGTATTTGTCGAGGTTGGTCAATAAATCACCTAACCTATTGAACTACTTAAAAAAAATCACAATGGCGCTTGTATGTAGCACGAAGCTATGTATAATGCGCAGCACAATTTGGTGGGGTGGCTGAGTGGTCGAAAGCGGCGGTCTTGAAAACCGTTGACTGTAACAGGTCCCAGGGTTCGAATCCCTGCCCCACCGCCATATAAAGTCTTGTAAATCATAGACTTACAAGCATCGAAGGGCGGTACCAATTTCCTTGGTATCGCCCTTTTTCGTTTACGTCTCAACAAAGTCTCAACGCAAAAATATCTCTTACTGCCAGGGAGGCGGGAAGTGCATGCCTTCATGGCGCCGGTACCCTTCTCCAAGCTGAAAGAAAAAGCAGAAAGCCATTTGAAAAGGAGTTTATATGGCAGCCTATAAGCTGAGCATGCGCGAGGAACTAGAGCGCAGGTATACCGAACTCAGACGGCAATCGATCCAAATGGCCAATGAGGCACTGGATCTACCGGATACCCGCCTTGCACTTGTCGATAGCGCCTCCTACACGGCTTTCCGGCATTGGGAGAATCATCCCAACCGGAAGGTTGATTGGGACTGGCCTTCTTCCTGGATAAGCTGGAAACTCAAGTTCCCTAAACGATTTGAATCTGCTACTTGGGCTGGGAACCGTCTAGTAGGCTTCGCTATGGGGCGCCCAACATATCACGCTACAGGGCTAAGGCTGGACTACATCGAGAAATCACCAGAAGCTGGGGAACCACATTTAGACCTAACCTATTTGGCCCTATACGCCTATGCCACTCTTCTCGGCGCTACGCATGTGAAAATCATGCACCCCATAAATAGTGATGTCCGAGATTACTATGAACACAAAGGGTTCCAATACGACCCAAAAAGCGACAGCTGTATCCGGAGAATTATTTGATGAAGGACAAAATCAAAGACTTCAATACTGCTCATGATGAGAAGCTCAAAGGGCTTTCCAAAGAAGAACGAGCAAAAGCTGGGCTAAAGAAGCTGGCTCAACAAATGAGAGCTGAGAAAGGCAAAATCAAAGAGCCTGAAGGCCTGGCGTCCGGCAAAAGTGACAAAGACGGAAAAATGATCATTGATCTTGATAAGGACCATGACGATGAGTAACAAGCCGCTAACCGACAAAGAAAAACAGTTCACTGTTCTGCCTAATGAAGCAGACCCTAAGAGTTCTTACACAAAGGCAAAGAAAGCAATCTCCAAGGCATTAGCTGAGGTAAAGAAAGGTAAGGGCACAAGATAACTGCCTGAACAATGCTGCCATTACAAATCAAGCCAGAGCGCGCCAGCCCTAGCTACAAAGATGCTCCTGTCGCCCTCTTCCCTTGTAGCCTGTACCAGTATTCTGAGGTTCTGATCAGTGAAAAATCTGTTCAAAGCACTTCAAAACCTTTCACTTTGTGAAATCCCTAATAGCCCTAGAGCCCGCACCAGATCACGGCTCCGCCCAATTCTCAATTTCACCAACCAAAAGAGTGCCCAAAATCGGCAGGCGTGGGGAGGAGTGACCGGCGCCCCTTTTTACAGTACGTTTTATGAGCAAACCTGTTTGAATGCCTAAATATAAGCGAAACCTAGCGTAAAATTGCTTGGCAGTTAGCTCTAACATGCTTTGAAGAATTTTGAAATTTGATAAACACATGACTGTAGCCTGTCACAAGTTTCGGGGCAGACCTATAAAGTGATAAGATTCCATAGAAGAGATTAAGCAGCTTTCGACACCCACCAATAAAGACTAGAAGGAGCTAGTTATGCATATCTTGGCAAAGTTACTAGTAGTAACTACAAGCTTTATACTTTTATTTGGCTGCGAAAAAAAAAGTCTACCCAACTGTTAACAATCTCATAGAGATTGGAAAGTGACCGACTCAAAATTATGGAAGCTAAAAATTCCAACAGCGGTGTCCTGATTGTTGCTGGTGAACCTTCAAAGCGCTTATGTGAAATTATTGCTTTTGACACAACTCTAGAAGAAGGAATTAGCATCAATTCTATAGCGTCCAGAAAAAAGCTAGAGGCTAACTGCATATGAAATAGCATTCATCATGAACAAACCAGAGAACTCCATACATCTGTAGCTCTTAATATAAATAAGACAGCCACTATTGACCTACAACTTACAGATAATAAAAGAAGGACTTATTTAGCTTTCACTTTAGTATGAGAAAAATTCAGCCCGACAATAAGCCGCCGATATAATCGGACAAGATTTACGATACATTAGGGTTGAAAAAGTATTTGGACATGAAAGATACAAAATCAAAGAAAATCTAGATAATCACTCTGAATGTAATCATTTACGATGGTGGATTCCGGGTGCAAAAACTGAAAACTACTCCAACTAATAGTACAATGATCTTAACTAGCTTCACACCGAACCTGTGAATTTACACGAAGAAAACCTAGATACTTTTACTGCGAACACCAGCAAGCCTCGATACAACTCATGTTATTTCATCCAGGAAAATATGATTAAACTCAAAAAATTAGTAATCAATGGACTTTTCGGCCACTTCAATCATGAAATAAAATTCAAGGAAGGTAACATAACAATAATTACAGCACCTAACGGATATGGGAAAACTATATGCCTTAAAATTTTAGACGCCATCTTCAATACAAAAATGGATTTTTTAAGTGAACTACAATTTTCATCAATAAAATTGTACTCATCAAACGGCGCAATCTTAATTGAAAAAAATGAAGAAGATTCCTCAAAATCTTTCACCATATACAAAGGCGAAACAAAAAATGACCAAGAAAATTATACCTACTCCCCTAAAGATGATAATTTCATCAACGATAAGATCTACTCCATTATTAGAGAAAAAGACTTACACTTAGGAAATGAACAAATACTAGAGTCACTTAAAAAAGACAAATTAAATGAAAGAGCCGATATTCTTGATGCTTATTTGAATTTTAAAATACATAAAAATCACCATATCGATATTGACATAACCCCAAAATGGCTTTCTATATTTAGAAGTAGCTTAAATGTCCACTTTATTCAAGATCAGAGACTAATTCAAAGAGACGACACCTCCAGCCATAAACAAGTTAAAAATAACTTTGTTAACACAATAGAAAAATACGCAGCTGAACTGGCAACACTAATTAAAGAATCCAGGGATGAATCAGGTCGCATATCTCAAAGGCTAGACAGCTCCTTCCCTCAAAGATTACTAGCAGAAAATCTCAGCTTAAGTATATCGAGCCCAGATACTCTAGAAAACGATCTGAAACATCTAAAAGAAAAAACAGCTAAATTAGTCTCCTATAATTTATTTGCTACAGAACACCACCCGCCCAACCCAGAAATCCCAACTAAAATAAAAGACGAAGATCGGAAAGCCCTCACCCTATACGTCAAGGACACTAAAGAAAAACTTTCTGCTTACGACGATATACATCGAAAAATAGAAATATTTTCAAGAATATTGAACAACAACAGATTATCATTCAAGAAAGTTAAGATTGCCCCTGATAGCGGATTCTATTTTTTAACTAAAGATGAAAGAAAATTAAAATTAACTCAACTTTCTTCAGGTGAACAGCATCAAGTTGTCCTCCTTTTTGAATTAATATTCAAAACCGAAGCGAATGTGCTTGTATTAATTGATGAACCAGAAATATCTTTACATGTCGCATGGCAAAAAGAATTCCTAAATGACTTAAAAGAAATAATTGAAATTCAAAATATGCCTGTAGTTATTGCAACACACTCACCACAAATTATAGGAGACAACTGGGATCTAACTATCAACCTGGGGAAGGATGACTGACGTGAGGAACTCCTTAGGCCCAATTGACAAAATAAATGAAATTCGCCTTTTATTTGATCACCCATTATATACGGATAAAGTAATATTCTTGGTTGAAGGAGGGTCAGACTTAAGGCTACTTAGGGATATCTACCCGGAGGATAAAGTTAAAATTTCAGACGTCAATGGCAAAAAAACTCTTTTACCTGTAATGGAAACTTTATTTGCTGAATTCCCAGAAAAAATCTTGGGTATTTGTGACGCTGACAACGAACACCTAATGGAAACGGCAGCCCCAAAAAGGGATTTTGGTGTTTTCATGACTGATTATCACGATTCGGAAATAATGATAATAAATTCACCCGCGCTCAATTCATTTATATCTGAATATTCGAATGAAAACATCCTAACAACCCTTCGTGAAAACTTGTTAAACACAGCTCTTGAGTCAGCTTATGTAATTGGCTTGCTGCGCTGGGCCAATATCGAACTTAATCTAAATATAAATTTTAAAAAATTGAGTCTACAGCCATTTACAACAGTAGACCAAACACATATCACAGTTGAACTTGACAAGCTATTTGACACACTTATACAAAGAAGTGATACCCTGAACTCAGACGTTAATAGTGAATACTTAAGACAAATTGTAACTGAATATGGCGATAGAGGAGCTTGTAGATTACAAGTTTGCTGCGGTCATGATGTCACCAACATCATATCTTTGATCTATAGACAAAGTCAGGTTTCACTGGATACCAACATGTCTAACCAAAAAGTTGAGTCCTCACTTAGACTTGCTTATCAGGATCACTATTTTCGAGAGACGGAGTTATACAGTTCGATTCTTGAACATATGGAAGGGTTAAATATTTTGCCAATAGCTGATTAAATAATTATTCGATAAATAAAATAACCATTTCCATTATGCCTTCATCGTTAAATTCTGCGAATTAATAATGAGGCATATTTCATTTCACAACCAGTGTGAGACTAGTGGTCCATGCGGAAAGTAATGTAACTAATGGAGAATTGTCCGTATAATGTATCTTCTATGCGTACACCTAAACCTTTTCAAGTTTCTGATAATGAAGCGTCCATTCTGAACGA
>NZ_JBGMEK010000020.1:0-76896 GCF_041447265.1 Microbulbifer epialgicus | reverse complement strand
GTCACCATCAGCGGCGCCAACGCCCTGAGCGGGGGCAGCGGTATCCTGACTGGCAGTCAGAACGAAGACAGCGACAAATACACCATTAGTAAGAGCGGCGACGCTTTACTGGTGAAGGTCGATAACATGGAGTTTTTCGGGCTTCTGAGCGTTTCCGCCTCAGGCGCATCGGACACAATTGTCGGCACTGACAGCCTTAGCGGTGAGAGCTGGGTTTTAGGAAGCAATGATGGTGATATTACACTCGCTGATATCGAGTTCTCGGGGGTCGAAAAAGTTTCTGCTGATAAGGTAGCTGTTGATGCGGCAACTAATGACCGAGCCGATATATTTGAGTTAAGTAAATCGGGGCAAGCAATGATTGTCCGTGGAATTACATTTAGCTCCGTCTCTCAGGTTTCAGCTGGTATTGGCTCTGGGGATAAGGTCATAAGTGATGCAACAGCGTGGCAGCTTGGTGGCGTAGATGGCGAGTTGGCAGTCAATGATGTTCAATTTACAGGAATTGACATGGTTGAAACCACTGACGCGCAACTATTTGGTACCGACGAAGATGACACATTTGAATTAACTGAAACGGGACTTGAGTCTGCAGGTATAGCCTTTAGCGGGGTCAATGAAGTCATTGGCTATGAAGGGGCTGATAAATTGATCGGCACTGAAGGTGCAGATCAATTTGCGCTTTCCTCTGAGGGGGATATTAGCGTAGCGGGAATTAAATTTACTGGTTTGAAGATCCTTGATGCTGCTGGTGGAAATGACACTGTTATTGCAGATGGAGCTACCTGGACTTCTAGCATTAGCGGAAGCTCATTAGAGAAAAATGCTGCTGAGGCTACAGTGAATAATATTACAGTTGCGTTTGATAACTTAGAGCTTGTTCAAGGTGCTGGTATTTATGTCGGCCAAGATGTTGGCAGTAACTATGTTTTCAGTAGCCTCGATACCATGACAGTTGCAGGGGTGACTTTTGCAGACTTGGAAAGCCTTACTGCTGGGGCAGGTGAAGATTCAGTTTATGGAGCTGATATTGACGCTAAATGGGATATTACTGCTTCAAAAAATACTGTAACCAGCGGTAGAGAGTCGCTTTTGTTTAGCGGTATTGAGTTTATATACGCAGGTAGTGGAGCCGATACATTTAATCTTACTGGTGGTGAACTTACTGCAATAGATAGCGGCGCGGGAGATGATACTGTAATTCTCTCAAATGCAGTCATCGATAGAATTTCGCTTGGCGAAGGTGACGATTATGTGCAGGTAGATGCTGAAAGTGGCCAGCAGGTTGAGCTCTATGGAGGTGGTGGGAATGATTCCTTCCAGTACAACCTCGCAGGGGATACATGGCAAATCTATTCAGCCGGCAATAGCGTAGGTAACTTCCAATTCACTGACTTTGAGTTCCTTGATAACACTGCCGATAGTATTTCTTTGGAAACGGATTTGAGTTTTGATTTTGTAAATGGCGGTGATTATTCCAGTGCGTTTAATAATAGTGGTGCAGGACTGGTATTCCACGCTAATGGTATGCGCCTTGGCTATGATGGTAATGGCGATATCAGTGTGGTTAGCAGCGCAAGTGAAACAATTGGTGGAGTTCTCAAGGCAAATCGTGCAGATATTGTCGCTAGTGGGGATGTGAATATTGAAACAGATGTTAATGTTCTCGCTATATCCACATCGGGGCCGAATATAGATATAACAGTGCTTGCCCAAGAGGATTTGATAATTGATGAGATTAACGCGGGTAGGGGTAATGTTCAGTTGGCAAGTGCGGGCTTTGGAGTACTTACTGCTGAAACCTATGGCGATACTCATATAACTGCGGGTAGTATCTCCTTAGGTACAGATACGCAACTTTGGAGCATTATTGGTAGTGAGCTGACCCCGCTACGTATGGATGCGAATGGAAGCGTAGAAATTGTATCTGTCTCTTACTATGAGCCGGAATTTATCGGTCAAGTGCCTAATTTCACCAGCAAGGGTGATGAGCTGCAATCTATCGCTGGTGCACAAGCGGCCCAAGGGCTGCGCTCTGCCGTGCAAAATGGAGTGGAAGACTTTACCCTGGTTGATCCGGCTATCTTCAGTGCGGTGAAACCTTATAGTAGTGGTGTTGATGCGGTGAACTCTCCTGAAATGCGTCTCAGATCCGGTGAGTTGTCACCTGCGGAGGGTTTTTCTGGAGCAGAAGAAGAGCACCCAGACTTTGATGCAATGTTGGAAGCTGGGGAGGATATCACTATCGATATGCGTGAGCAGGAGGTAATGGCTTCAAATAATGCTGGGGGCTAAATGCTAAATGATTTCTTGCAGAATTGTACTAATCAAAAACCGGCTCAAATGAGCCGGTTTTTGATTTAGGGGAAATACTATGTGAGGTGAGGGCGTGCTATCTGTAATGGACAACCCCGATAACGAAAAAAGGCCGACTCTTGCGAGTCAGTCTTTTTGAAATTGGTACCCAGGAGAGGACATTGGGCCAGTTTTTCTAAGAGAGACTATGAGCGCCAGGTGGTTCCAATTCATTGATTTTGTTAAATATTTGAGGTTTGTTTCCCTTTGTGATTGTCAGCGGTTTGCAGCTAGTAGCAATATATTGCACCAGATTTGCACCAGGGTGTACGGGAGATAGTATATGGTGGTTACAAGCGCGGGAACTCGGCGAGGCCCTATTTTATGGTGAAGGCGACCAAGTGCACGCCGTTTTTGACGTGGTAAATTTCGGCAGCGGCTGGTTCTGTACCCGCTGCCGTGTGGCCAATTTCAAAGACACCAATGGCGATACTCCGGACTGTGATTGCACCGACGCGCCACCGCGCATCAAGCTGTTTAACCGGGAACAGGCCGAGCACTTGTTAAATACGCTACCGCTGGCTGAGTGCTTAGCTGCAGAGGAGTAGGGTATCAATCCCAGTAAAGTCGGTATTCAGAGCACCTCTGAATGCTACCGCTCAGTTCCCATGGCCCTGCCTGGCAAATATATCATAGCGATAAATTTACAGGAGCTTATCGCTATGAAACGTTTACTAATTTGGCTATTCAAGAGCCCAAAGAAACACCAGCGTCGTGATCTGTGGCTGTCACTGCAGCTCAGTAACGCAGGTGGTCAGCTGCTGCTGCAATGGGGGCCGCATGAACCTAGTCAGGATCGCAGCCCCGAAGGTAGCAGAGTTGAGTAGGTTGGCTATAGCGAGATAGCCAACTTTCAAAGCCTTAGTGGCATGAATCATCTGCCTCGCAGCCGCTTGAACATATGTCAATCTGAGCTTCAGGGCCGGCCTTAATATCAGTCTCTACTTGCATGATGTATATCCTTATCTTTATGGGGTAACACTAAATCGATCGTCCCGAAGCGCACACCGAGTTTCATTGGCGCTGACCGGTCAAATCGTATGTGGAATTGAACGTTACTTAAAATAAAAAGTTTGGACAATATTTAAGTTTGATTTGGCATGGATTTTTGGTTGCCATTTGTACCAATCAGTTGCTCCAAAATTTTTAAGCATCAAGGGTAGGGGCGCTATATCTCGCCTCCCTTTGCTCTTTTTTTGTTCTTTATGTTTGTATCCCAACTCTGGATTGCTAATACACAACCGGGTATCTAGCTAATAGCAATCCAGAGGCAGGGTAGCTGTAAAGTCGCTAGGGCAAAAACTCGATGATTCGTTTCTGAATTAGCCAGTTATCCACTTCATGTGGGTAAAAATCAAAATAATCAGCCTCAAAATCCTGGAGTAGTGGTGAATAATCAGTTCCTATATTCCAAAAGTTATTCTGTTCATCAAGCATTACAACAATTAGCCGAGTTTCAGATTCCTCTAAACTCTCGCGTAAAAAGCTCAAATCAAAAGGGCAGTGGGGGGGAGCAGGTGCTGCGAAGTACGGCATACTGGGGTCAATATGGGCTTTGATTGCCCCATTTTGCCACCATCCATTCACAGCTCCCGGATACTCGCAGGGGTAACCATCCGTGAAGAGTATTGCGATCCTTTGCGGCTGACCTTTTAGACCGGCTTGCAGATCAGACTCCTGCTGCAGCTCAAACTCCTCGAGTACCGATTCTATCCACGTATCTGTGTGAGTAAACCCCTCCTCCTCGTGAGTAGAAGTAATACCTGCAATCGCATTAATGACCGTTGACCTTGTTTGGTCATTGTCAAGACTATGTATGTTATTAACACTTTCGCTGAAAGTACTTACAGTCCACCAGACATCGTCACCGCTGATACTACCATTATTAATGAGATTAATAGCGGTGCCAGTTATCGCAGACCATTCAACATCTGAAACACCACCAGACGAATCTAAGCCGATGGCAATATAAGTTCTGTCATCCAAATTGTTTACTTGAGCAAACGATAAATTGCTAGCTGCAATTAAGCAGGGAATAGCAAGCATCATATGTATGATTTTATTGAATTTCATTGAAAAGACGCCTTTTTTAATTTTTGTAGCTCAGAATTATCTTGAGCGAGCGCAATCTAGTTATTACTAAAGTGCAAAACAAGTTTTGTCGTCAAATGCACAACTGCTGCTCTTTTTTTGTTCTTTACCTTTGTATCCCTGTTTGTTTCTTTTGACTTGTTTATCCTGTTTGTAAGATCTCTAACTCATTGAATTAAAACGATTTTTAGAGAGTAGGGGGGTACGGATTTCTAGTCTATGGAGGGCAAATTTCTGGTTTTAAGTAGCTTGGGAAGAGTGATTTAAGGGGGTGAGATGAGAGTTTTAGAGGTGCCACATCTTTGCACCAAATTCACCATAACTCATTGATTTGTAAGAGAGTTATGGTGCCCAGGAGAGGACTTGAACCTCCACGACCGTAAGGTCACTAGCACCTGAAGCTAGCGCGTCTACCAATTCCGCCACCTGGGCAAATCAACGTGTGCTCCGTTGAGGACGCGAACTATAGAGATCTGGATTGGGGCTGTCAATGGTTTCGTTGCGCTTATTTCAACATTCACCCTAGAGGTCGGGAAATACAGCTAAATCGCTTATAATACGTGCAATAGCGGCGAAACCCTGATCAATTATGCTCTATCTCTGCCGCCTGCCTATGACCGGATACACTCCGGATACCGCCTATAGTTGGCGGTTACCTCAATAACGGATGCTGTTTTGACAAAAAAAAATATCTTAGAGCCCCTCAGTGCTGACCCCCATGCCCGGCGTGAGGCGGAGAAATATGAAAAGCCTGTTCCAAGTCGTGAATTCCTGCTGCAGCTATTGGAGCAGCAGGCAGGCCCTGTGCCCTGGGAGTTTGTTGCAGATTTATTAGAGTTGCAGGATGAAGACCAGCGCGAGGGGGTGCGCCGGCGCCTGATAGCCATGTCCCGCGACGGTCAAATTGCCAGCAATCGCGCCGGTGATTTTGGCGTACTGGATAAAATGAGCCTGGTTCGCGGCCGCGTAATCGGTCACCGAGATGGCTTTGGTTTTGTTATCCCCGGCGATGGCGGAACTGATTTATTCCTGTCTCACCGCCAGATGCGAAAGGTATTTGACGGTGATGAAGTGCTGGTGCGAGAGACGCCCGGCGGTTTTCGCGGTAAGCGTGAGGGCGCAGTAGTAAGGGTTATCAAGCACAACACCGAGCAACTGGCTGGACGCTTCTATCGGGAGAATGGTATTTGCTTCGTGCGGCCCGATAACCCCCGCATTAATCTCGATATTATGGTGGCGGCAGAAGATGCCGACGGCACTGAACACGGTCAATATGTGGTGGTGAAGATCATTACCCAGCCAGGACGTGACCGTGTACCCCAGGGTGAGGTGATTGAGGTGCTCGGTGATCATTTGGCACCGGGCATGGAGATTGACGTCGCAATTCGCAATTACGGTATTCCCCATACTTGGCCGGGAGTCCTTCAGACAGAGGTGGATTCCATTGCTGAGGAGGTTTTGGAATGTGACAAGAAGGCACGAGTGGACTTGCGGCAGTTGCCTCTGTTGACCATTGATGGCGAAGATGCCAGGGATTTTGATGATGCAGTCTATTGCGAATTGCTATCGGACAATAGCTGGAAATTACTGGTAGCTATTGCAGATGTTTCCCACTACGTGCGTCCAGGATCGGCCTTGGATGAAGAGGCCCATAGTCGTGGCAACTCAGTATATTTCCCCGATTTTGTTGTGCCGATGTTGCCGGAAAAGCTCTCTAATGGACTCTGTTCACTCAACCCGATGGTAGATCGTTTGTGCATGGTGTGTGAGATGCATATTGATCGCGCCGGTGAAATCCTTGATTACCGTTTTTTCGAGGGGGTAATGCGTAGCCATGCGCGCCTCACTTATACACAGGTTGGGCAGATAATAGAGGAGCGAGATAACCGAAACAGTGGTATGCGCAAGCAGCTTGCCCAGCTAACCCCACACCTGGATAACCTGCACGATCTGTATCTGGCGCTGCGTGGCGCCCGCGATCGCCGTGGTGCTATCGATTTCGAGACCACAGAGACCCGTATTCTTTTTGATAGCAATCGTAAGATTGAACGCATAGTGCCTGTTGTGCGCAACGATGCCCACAAACTGATCGAGGAGTGCATGCTGGCGGCGAATGTCTGTGCTGCAAACCTGATGGAATTGTCGGGATTGCCGTCACTCTATCGTGTGCACGACGCTCCCAAGGAGGAAAAACTTAGCAATCTGCGTGAATACCTGGGCGAGTTGGGTCTGCGACTGCCCGGTGGTACTGAGCCCCAACCAGGGGATTTTCAGGCGCTACTGGAGCAAGTCGAAGGGCGGGCCGACGCGCACATTATCCAGGTGATGCTGTTACGCTCCATGAACCAGGCGGTGTACCAACCGGAAAATCGCGGCCACTTTGGCCTGGATTATCGTGCCTACGCACACTTTACTTCGCCGATTCGCCGCTATCCTGACCTGTTATTACACCGCGCATTACGCTGGTTAATCCGCAATGGCAGCGCCAATGAGCGCGCCGTGACGAAAAAAGTCCATGCGGTGCCTGGCGCCAAACCCATCGATCGGCAAAATATCCTTCCCTACGATATGCCAGCGATGTTACAGCTTGGCGAGCAGTGCTCAATGACAGAGCGGCGCGCCGACGATGCTACCCGCGATGTGGTTAGCTGGCTCAAGTGTGAATATTTGCAAGATCATGTGGGAGAAATTTACCCGGGGGTGATCAGTGCAGTGACGGGTTTTGGTTTGTTTGTTGAGCTGGACGACCTGTATGTGGAGGGGCTGATTCATGTTACCGCACTGCCCAAAGATTATTACCGCTTTGAACAGGCACATCAGAGGCTGATCGGCGAACGTAGCGGTAAGCGTTACCACCTCGGCGACTCAGTCACCGTACAGGTGGCAAGAGTCGATTTGGAGGAGCGGAAAGTTGATTTTATTCTTGAGGAGCTGGTGCCGCGTCTCAAGAGAGATAAAGTACGGCGGGATAAATCCGAGACGACTCGAGTCAGTGCTCGTGCTATGGAAATGGCGGTGGAGCATCAGTTGGAACGGGAGCGCCGTGGGCAGCAGAAAAAGAGTGTGAGCCGTAAATTAGCTGGTAGCCCCTGGGCCAAGCACACGGAAACCTCGGCGGAGTCGACGCCTTTTCGTAAACGCAAAGTTGGTTCTAAAGAAGCTGTACCTGTTAAGGAATCCACTGCGCAGAAATCACCCCCTGCCAAGAAAAAACTGAGTAACAAAGACGCGGACCAGCAAAAAAACGATACTCAGGCAAAGCGTAGAGGAACTAAACGTACCCCACCACGCAAGGGCGGAAAGCGTCCGGCAGTAGCTGCACGCAAAGCGGCGCAGAAAGCCGAAAAAGCCAAGACCCGCGCCGGTAAAATGAAAAAGAAGAAAAAGCTTTCTTCTAACAGTAAAAAGAAACATTGATAGAGGAATAAATTGAGTCACGAATTGGTCTATGGCCTGCATGCGGTGCAGGCACTGTTAAAAGGTTCCCCTCAGAATGTGCGGGAACTAATGTTGTTGCGTGGGCGCAAGGACCAGCGCCTGCAAAAGATTATCCAACAGGCGGAAAAGAATGATATCGCACTGCGCTATGTCGATCGCCGCACTCTGGACGAAAAGGCAGAGGAAGGCGCAAATCACCAGGGCGTTATTGCGCTATGCATTGGTAAAACCAAAGTCCACGATGAGAAGTTCCTGCTGGGGATACTCGAGCAACTGGCCCAAAAGGGCGAAGCGCCTTTCCTGTTAATACTGGATGGCGTAACCGACCCACATAACCTGGGAGCTTGTTTGCGCTCTGCAGAGGCAGCCGGCGTCCATGCGGTAATTGCTCCCAAGGATAAGTCGGCCGGGCTGACACCTACTGCCAGAAAGGTGGCCTGTGGCGCCGCGGAGGTGCTGCCATTTATTACCGTCACCAATCTTGCGCGTACTCTTCAACAGTTACAGCAAGCTGGTGTATGGATTTTTGGTGCGGCCGGTGAAGCTACACAGGAGCTCTACCAGAGCCAGTTGACTGGTGCGCTGGCTCTGGTAATGGGAGCCGAAGGTAGTGGCTTGCGCAGGCTGACACGTGAACACTGCGATCACCTGATTAAGATTCCCATGGCGGGTGAGGTTAGCAGCCTAAATGTATCTGTTGCTACCGGTGTCTGCTTGTTCGAGGCAGTGCGCCAGCGCAGCAGTTAGTTTTACAGCCACTTACTACAGGGTCAGAAAGAATACACTGCACTCGATACGCGCTGTGAATACATCCCTGTAAGCTCGTAATCGGCATCCATGCCTCATACGGTCCCGAGCGCAGTGTATTCTTTCCTTCCCTATTTTTAGTAAATTCAATAATTTCAGGATTCAGGCCAATAATGTTGTCCGGATCCTCTTCCCGTCGCAGCACTTCACTCGTAATTTTCCTCTTCTTCTGCGCCCAGAATTATCACTGCTAGATTACATCTCACAGCAACACCGCAAATGTAATTGCCTCTAAGTGGATTTCATTGGGCATTGGTCTGCAGATGGCAGCTGATACTTTTCACAGGATATCTGGGAGGTATGGTTTGTACGCCTGGTCAAAAATATATTTTCGAAGGCGGTCCAATGAAACGCGCTTCATTAAGCTTATACATCCTCATATTCGAAAATTGTATCGTATGGCTTACCGCTGGACCCGAAGTCGAGAGGAGGCTGAAGATTTGGTGCAGGATGTATTGGCGAGCTTATTGGAAAAATCTTTAGATCTTGAAAAAGTACAGAACCTTGGCCCTTGGTTAATTAAGGTGCTTTATCACCGTTATGTGGATCTCTATCGCAGGCGTCAATCTTCGCCAATAAATGATGATGTCGATTGGCAGGAAGTTGAATTTGAAAATCCAGTTGAAACGGAGACTTTTACTCTGCTCGATCTTCACCGCTCCCTGAATCGAGCATTAATGATGCTTGAGCCTGGCTGGCGCGATGCGATCCTGTTACACGATGTGGAGGGTTACACCACCATTGAGGTGGCAGAAATTTTGGATATCAATGTTGGTACAGTGAAGTCCCGCCTGCATAGGGCGCATAAAAAGCTCAAAAAAATAATTATTGAGGGAACCATTTGTGAGAGCCATCCGTGTTAATAAACAAAGGAAAGGCCAATGCAGAAAACAGATTCTACCAAATATTTATCTGATGCCAAGCTGAAGCGGCAATTACGGCTGATGCCTATTGCTGAGCCTGGACCTGATCTGGAAGCCAGGTTACTCAGCTCAGTAATGCGAAAGCGTCGCACAGAGCTTAATAATCAGATGGGTGTGCAAATATTTTCAGGTGGAATGACAAGACGTTTTGCATTGGCGGCCGGATTACTATTGGCATTAGGTATTGCGATGTCATTAGCTCTGATTGTATCCAAACCACCGACTGCTAGTGTGGTTCAGAATCAGTGGCCCAGTGAGGGCAGGGAGGTACAGCCGGTAGTTTTTCTATTACATAGTGGCCAGCAAATGTTAGGCGCCACCATTCGCGTAACCCTACCGGACAATGTACGACTCGATGGTTATGCAGACACTCAAGTATTGCAGTGGAGGGCTGATATTTCCCTAGGAAATAACCGCCTGACACTGCCAGTAGAAATGCTCGAAAGTGCCAAAGAGGGAGAAATCCTGATTGAAGTGGAGTATCGGGGATTGAGCAAGCGTCTACGTCAGCCGGTAATCCGCTTGTAGACCTTTTGCACACATCGGAAGTTTGATCGTAACTATGTCAAAACATGGAGGTAATCGAGTAATGTGGAAACAGGGATTGTTGGCGGCAGGAATTGCTGCGGGAGTATTGGGTTTTGTACCAGCGGTGGGGCAGGAAGTGCCGCAGGATTTGGAGGTTACTCTATCTGTGGTCGAGGAGACCGAGGATGTAATTGACGTAGTCAATAATATTGAGTTACCCCCGGATATGCAGGCGATTGCCGAAGAGACCATGGCTGCAGTAATGGCAGCGGTTGCTGCCGCACAGGAAGGAGGTGGGGAGAATAGTGCAGAGATTGAAGCCATGATGAGAGATGCCCTGGCACGTCATCAGGAGATGGCGACTAATGCACGACTCTCTGCTGAGGCTGCCAGGGAAGAAGCGTTACGCACAGCGGAAGCTGCGCGAGAAAATATTGAGGAGGCAGTGAAAAGTGCGCTGTCTGGTGCGGAGATACAGGGAGTTATTGAACAAATGATGCAAGATATCCTCGGTAGTTTGCCTGAGGATATTCGGGAGCAAATTACAGTGGACTTTGACTCTATTTTTGATCGTGCTCAGGAGAATTTTCCAGAGGCTCCAGAGACTTAATTGCCAGTGCAAATATAGAGTCCATGTAAGGGTAATAGGGAGGTGATTTGCTGTGCGGAATTGGTTGACTGATATAGCGTTGTTCGTGCTGATGGCTTTCTCGCCTGTAGCGTTAATGGCTGGGGACTCATTTAGTGAAGGTACCGAGGCATTTAAGCAGGGAAAATATCGAAAGGCGTTGAAGAGTTTTGAAGCCGAGCGGGAATCAGGCAACAATTCCGCGAAGCTCAGATATAATATCGGTGTCACCTTGATGAAGCTTGAGCGCTTTTCCGAGGCCACCCTTTATTTTCACGGTTTACTGAATACCCCTCGGTGGCGCGATCTGGCACGCTACAATCTGGCTCTGGCTGCAGAGCTGGGAAATCGTGAATTGGCCGCGGCTAAGCATTACCGATTTGTACGTACTAATGCGGCTTCGGAAAATCTTCGGGATATGGCCGACCGCCGTTTACGTTTACTGGCGGAGGGGAATCGTGGCGAAGATAGTAAGCCCTGGCTGGCAATGCTCAGTCTGAGTGCCGGGCACGATGATAATGCTTACGCACTACAAAATGAGCTGCTGTCAGACTCCTCGATCGGTGCGGATAGTTTCGCTGAACTGTTTGCTTGGGGGCAATACCGTCTCAGTGGAAAAGTGAATAACGGTTGGCGAGTGCATGGTTATGGGTTCGGTCGCAAATACAAGGAATATGAAAACCTGGATCTAGCCAGTGTACGCACGGCATTATCACACGATCGCCGGTGGGGTAGCTGGAATACAGAGCTGGGGCTTGCCGCTGAGTTGGTCACTCTGGGTGGCGAATCTGTAAGTCAGCAGGCACAAATTCTCAGCAGGGCCACACGCAATTGGGGGCGAGCCCAGATCACAGTCGCTTATAGCCCTGGCTACTATTTTGGTGGAGAGGAGTATGCTTACCTGGAAGGTTGGCGTCAGCGATTCGAATTGGGTTGGCAGCGGCCACTATTTTCAGTCGAGACCAAATTATTTTATCGATATGATGATAATGACCGGGAAGGCCAGGAAAAATCCGCGGGTGATTACTACAGTTATTCACCGGCCCGCCATACCTTGAGTGGTACACTAGACTGGAAATTCAGCCCAAAGTGGAATTTATCTACCGGGGTGGAGTATCGGCGTAGCTTTTACAACGAAAATAACCGTATTACTGATAATGATGGTAATGTCGAGAACTATCGAAGAGAGTCCGATCGTTTCAGATCCTGGATGGGAGCAAAATATAGGGTGACTCCCAAGTTTAGCGTTAGTGGAAAGTACCAGCATATTGATAACGATGAAAATCGGAATGTATATACTTACGATAAGGGCGAATTCAGTTTTGGTATTGGTTATACCTTTTAAGATTCATTCACAATAAGTTTTTAGAATGGAATTTTCTGATTGAGGAAGAAAATGATAGTGGGCTCCCTAAATGCTTGTCAATAATCATATTTTCAGTTAATGCGGTTATGCATTTGTCGCTCAAGACGTAGATGAAGTTTTGAGCCTTTTCTATTTTCTTGTTGAGATGGCTATCGTCCAGTTTTCCTTTGCATAGCTTCCACTGCTGATGCTTTTCTTGGATATTTTCGGCCAGCTATGGAGCCGCTAGACGCACGCCCTTTGGTAACGACTTTTTTATGTCGCTGCGAATACGTTCTCGCCGTTTCTTAGTTTACTCAAGGAAACATTGGAGCGAGCCCGAATAATGAATGGTTCTTTAGTGAAGGTGATCCGGATCGTAATAATTTCTTGCACCGTAGTTGTAGGCTGCTTTTGCCATCATCATTGTTGATCCTACTCCCAGTGGGGTTGCTCCGAGCCCAGATCAGCTTGAAATAATCCCGGATGGCATACTGTCCCCGTCTTCTTAATCTTTGGAATTTGGTAGTTAGGCGCGAGTAAATAATTCGAAGTTCTTGACTGGCGCCAAGAGGGGTAATTCTTTATGGGGAGGCGACGGGTGGCTGATTCATCCAGCTGTCCACGGTGGCGATTATCGGGCGCGGGTTTTTGATCCAGGAGAGGTGGGGGTTACCTTTGAGGTGGCCAGTAGTCAACTCGCGGGTTTCGCCACCAACAATTGAGGCCAGCTTGCGCGTGGCCTGTACAGGGGCAAATGGGTCGCCGGTCAGGGCGATATGCAGGCTAGGTTGTTTAGTCGGTTGGCGCTCGCCAAATGTTTTTTCCGGTGCGAAGCGACCATTAAAAATGGCACTGGACCAGTCTTTCATTAGCCTGCGCGCCTCGCGCCAACCAAAACCCACACGGGCACCGGGAAAATAACCCAATAGGCTGGAGGTGACGCTCGCAACTGCGGCTAAAGCCAGCAGAGCATAGCGTTGCCGGCCTTGCCAGCTGCGATAATCGACATGCCCGGCGGCGATGGTTACCACCTTTGCGTTGCCGGTCAGGCCCGCGCGTGCAGCCAAGGTGCTGGCCTGGCCGCCAATACTGTGGCCCAGGATAAGGGCGGGGCCGCCGGGGAATGGTTTTTCCAACAGCGCCAACAATTGCGGGAAAAAGGAAAATACTAGGTCATTGTAGCCGTAGTCCGCATTGCGACTGGGACGAGGCAGGCTCTCACCGGTCCCGGGCAGCTCCGTAATTGCGGTGCTGTAACCTAGTTGCTGTAACTCTTCTAAAAGACGGCGGTAGCGATTGGCTGGGATACCCATTGCGGGAACAACCAGAGCGAGGGGGCCTGAGGCGTTGCGAACGGTGGTGACCGGTACCTGGAAGGCGCCAAAGTCTAGATCAAGGATTTCCTGGTGCATGGCACTTCTCAGTTCAGAGAGTGGCAATATTATGTCATTCCGTAGGCGCAAGCCCATGACCAGACTACGCACTTTGGTGGCTCAATCTACACAAATACGGCCCCTTAACCCAATTGCACCGCTTTTCTCGGCAGTAGGTGATCAACTGGTAATTGGATTATCGAAGGCACTGTTCTGGGGTAATTGGTTAACTTGCAACCGGACTGTCGAAGGCACTGCTCTAGGGCAATTGATCAACTTGCAACCGGGCTGGCGGGGGCACTGCCCTTAGAGTAATCGATCAACTTGCAACCGGATTAGCGAAGGCACTGCTCTAGGGTAATTGATCAACTTGCAACCAATCCCGCAACTGCCTAGAATACGCCGCCCGCAACGGGCTCAGTATTCCCGCGCCCGTTGTACTCCTTGCCTTACCGGACCGTCCGGGAGGCTGATTAACCCGTAAGGAGCTAAAATGCGTCATTACGAAATTGTATTCCTGGTTCACCCGGACCAGAGCGAGCAGGTACCAGGCATGGTGGAGCGCTACTCAGCTGCCATCAAAGACACTGGCGGTGAAGTTCACCGTCTGGAAGACTGGGGCCGTCGCCGTCTGGCTTATCCGATCAATAAGATCCACAAAGCCCATTACATTCTGATGAATGTTGAGTGCACCGAAGAGGCTTTGGAAGAGCTGACCACCAACTTCCGTTACAACGATGCGGTTATCCGTAATCTGGTAATCCGTGAAGACGAGGCGATCTCTGACGAGAGCCCGATCATGAAAGCGGAAAAAGAGAGCCGTGAGCGTAAGGCCGCCCGTGCAGAGCGCACCGAGCGCCGCGAGCGCACCGAGGAAGAAAAGCCTTCTTCCGACGCCGCGGAAGCTTCTTCCGATAACGCTGAAAGCGAAGAGTAAGGGGATTATCAGATGGCACGTTTTTTCCGTCGTCGCAAGTTCTGCCGTTTCACCGCTGAAGGTGTAAAGCGTATCGACTACAAAGATCTCGATACCCTGAAAGCCTACATCTCTGAGACTGGTAAGATTGTTCCGAGCCGTATTACCGGTACCAAAGCCAAGTATCAGCGCCAGCTGGCCACTGCAGTCAAGCGCGCTCGCTACCTGGCCCTGCTGCCGTACACGGACAGCCACGAAGCCTAAGCCGCAGTTTGCTTAGACTCATTAATATTAATAGAGAAGCTATCTAACTATGCGCGCCGTAGCTGAGTTTATTATGCGCGGGCGCGTCAGGGCGGTAATCCTTACCATGTTGGGGATACCGCTGATAAGCCCGGCGATCCTCGCTCTAGTGAGTTTGCGTCGCGGTGGCAGTGATGGCCTGATGGTTTTGGCGTGGGCACTGTTACCGATAGTCGTTATGGGTATGAGTGGTCACGTACCTCCATTGGTGACTGGGATATCCGCAGGTCATTTTGCCGCAGTCTTTTGTGGCGCAATGGCATTGCGCAGCAGTCGCTCCTGGGTCGCTGGCCTGGTGGCTGTAACGGCGGCATCGGCAGTAGGCATATTGCTGACCTCTGTCTTCAGTGGAGGGCTTCTGCAAGGGTTTTTGCAGGCGGTCGAGAGAGCCGCGGAACAGCCCAACACTGTTCCAATGGACGAGCTGAAGCAGATATTTTCGAGTGAAATACAGATCACCGGTTACCTGAGCCTGATATCGGCAATGAGTGCTACGCTGGCTCTGGTACTGGGACGCTACTGGCAGGCTCTGCTGTATAATCCCGGCGGTTTTCGCCAGGAGTTTCACCAGCTGCGCTTGCCCCTATGGCTGGCAGCGACAAGTATGTTGCTGTGGGTGGTCAGCTTGGTAACTCCCGGTTATGCATTTTGGGGAGCGGTGATTGCTTTTCCCATGGTGGTCGCCGGTATCGCCCTGATTCATTGGCTGGTTGCCAGTCGCGGTTGGGGGGTGGGGCCCCTGGTGGCGATGTATGTGATGCTGGTCGTTGGGGGGTTGCCGCTGGCAGGCTTCCTGTGCGGCCTGGCTTTGGTAGATAGCTGGATAGATATTCGCGGGCGCTCTGCACCTTAGGCGCGCACCGCACAATACAGAAATTGAGGAAACCGAGATGGAAGTTATTCTGCTCGATAAAGTAGGCAAACTGGGCAACGTGGGTGACCGCGTTGAAGTTAAAGCCGGTTTTGGCCGCAACTTCCTGCTGCCAACTGGTAAGGCAATTCCGGCTACCGCAGCCAATGTTGCTGAGTTCGAAGCCAAGCGTGCTGAATTGGAAGCCGCTGCAGCCGCTAAGCTGGCTGAAGCTGAAAGCCGGGCTACCAAGCTGGCCGACCTGGCTGTAACCATCGCCGCCAATGCCGGTGACGAAGGCAAACTGTTCGGTTCTGTTGGTACCCGTGATATTGCTGAAGCGATCACCGCTGGTGGCGTTGAAGTAGCCAAGGCAGAAGTGAAGTTGCCGGAAGGCGCCCTGCGTGAAGTGGGCGAGTACGAAGTAGACGTACAACTGCACTCTGACGTGACTGCTGTAGTTAAAGTCGTTATCGAAGCCGAATAAGGTTTTGTCGACAAGCAGTTGGTGCCTGTGGCGCCAGCCGCGCTACAATCGGGCGCTGCTCCCTTGGAGTCAGCGCCTGTTTTGTTTCTGGTATCCAATAAAGTCCAATGATCGACGAATACGCCAATCCTGAAGAAGAGATCCACAGTGACGAGAGTTCACCGCTACCGCACTCGGTAGAGGCGGAGCAGTCCGTACTGGGTGGTCTGATGTTGGACCCAGGCCGTATCGATGCGGTTGCCGAGCAGCTGAGTGAAGAGGACTTCTTTAGTGCCAGCCACCGCAAGATTTTTGCGGTGATGGGCGAGCTGAGTAATGGCGAGCAGCCGCTGGATATCGTTACTCTTGCCGAAGGCCTTGCCAGCCGCGACCTGCTTGGCGAAGTTGGCGGCCCCGCCTATCTGGCGGAATTGGCCGAGAATACCCCCTCTGCAGCAAACATTGTCGCCTACGCCAAGATAGTGCGCGAGCGCTCCATGCTACGCCAGCTGATCGCCGCTGCCGGTGAGATCAGCCGCACCAGCTTTAATCCCGGCGGCCTGGCCTCTACCGACCTGTTGCAGATGGCTGAACGCCGCGTGGCGGAAATTGCCGAGGGGCGCGCGAAAGATGGCGGCTTTGTCGGTGTGGACACCCTGCTGAAGAAGACTGTCGAGCGTATCGACGAGTTGTTCAAGACCGAGGGCGATATCACTGGCCTCAGCACCGGTCTCACTGAATTGGACCAGCGCACCTCCGGCTGGCAACCGGGTGAACTGGTTATCCTTGCCGCGCGTCCTTCTATGGGTAAGACTGCGCTGGCGCTGAACTTTATTGAAAGCGCCATGTTGCTGCAGGAGCGCCCAACCCTAATCTTCAGTATGGAGATGCCCTCGGATAGCTTGGTGATGCGGATGCTGTCCTCTATCGGTCGTATCGACCAGGGACGAATCAGGAACGGCAAACTGCAGGAAGAGGATTGGCCCAAGCTTTCCAGCGCAGTACAAAAGATGAAGGGCAAAGCCCTGTATATCGACGATACCCCCGCACTCAGTCCCAGCGAGGTGCGCGCGCGCACCAAGCGCACTGTGCGCGATCACATCAACAAATTGATGCGCGAGAACCCCAAACTGAGTCGCGAGGATGCCGAAGCCAAGAGTATGCCTGCCATGATTATGGTGGACTACCTGCAGCTGATGCAGGTGAAGGGCTCTACTGAGGGCCGTACCCAGGAAATCTCCGAGATTTCCCGCTCTCTCAAGGCTTTGGCAAAGGAATATGAGTGCCCGGTGATTGCCCTGTCGCAGCTAAACCGGGGAGTGGAACAGCGCCCCAACAAGCGGCCGATGAACTCGGACCTGCGGGAATCGGGAGCGATTGAGCAGGACGCAGACGTGATCCTGTTTATCTACCGCGATGAATATTACAACGAGGACAGCCCGGATAAGGGCATGGCCGAACTGATTATCGGCAAGCAACGTAACGGTGAAATTGGCACCTGCCGCGCGGCCTTTGTCGGTAAATATACTCGCTTCGATAACCTGGCAGCGGAATACTATCAGGGCGAGTAAGTCCTTCCGTTAGATTCGGAATTATATAGAGGCTCCCTTGTTATCCGAGCAAAAGATCCGCGCACTGGTGCTACAGCGCCAATTTATCCACAGCCCCTGGACCGAGGGGCTGCCGGGATTGTTGCAACACCTGGGCGCATTACAGCTGGATGCCATCCAGCGAATTACCCGGGCCCACCACCACCAGCTTTACAATCGCCTGCCTCGTTACCGCGAATCACATCTGGCTGAAGCGGAACAGCGTCGTGAGATTTTCGAGTACTGGTCTCACGCTGCTGCCTATCTGCCAATGGCCCACTATCCCTATGCGCGGGTACGTATGGATCGTATCCGCGCCGGCCAGCGTCACTGGTTTGAGAAAAACGCCAAGTTGTGTCGCTACGTGCTTAATCGTGTGCGTGAGGAAGGCGCTTTGCGGGCCAGTGATTTTGTGCGCACCAAGAGTGGTTGGTGGGAGTGGTCCGACGAGAAGAAAGCCTTAGAGCAGTTGTTTCATGAGGGTGAGCTGATGGTTAGCCACCGCGAGGGTTTCCAAAAAGTTTTCGATCTCCCGGAGCGGATACTGCCGGCAAATACAACGACCCGCGCCGCTTCGAAGTTGGAATACGGCAGCCATCTGGTGCGCACTTTTCTGGGCTGCCAAGGCATTGGTCGTATCGAGGAAATTGCCTACCTACGTCGGGAAGATAAACCTTTTATTCAGCTGGCAGCAGAAAGCATGCTGGCAACTGGAGAGCTGACGCCCCATGGTAAAGAGCTGGTGCTGACCGAACAGCTGGAGCAGAGCCTGGGGCGACCATCGCGCAAGGTGCGACTTTTATCGCCTTTCGATCCTTTGATATTACAGCGCAAGCGCTTGCGCCGCCTGTTTGGTTTTGATTACCAGCTGGAGTGCTATGTACCGGCGGCTAAGCGCCGCTACGGCTATTTCTGCCTGCCGATTTTATACGGAGACCGATTTGTGGGGCTCGTTGACCTGAAGGCTGACAGAGAAGCGGGGGTGCTGCGGGTAGAGGCCCAGCACTGGACAGAAAAGCCCGGTGCTTCGCTCGAGGCGAGTTATCACCGGGCTCTGGGGCAGTTTGCCCGCTTTCACGGGTTGGAAAGCGAAACGGCGCTTACAGCTTGACCACTACGTAAACTTCGCGGCCATCGCGCTGGGTTGGCATAAAATAGTTGCCGCCATAGCGGTAGTACTGGATCCCATTAATGGTCTCGGCAGCGTAACCTGTAGGTAGGGTCTCCACCACCTGGCCAGGCTGAAAACCGTCCGGGCCCGGATTCGGGGTGTCGGGAACCGTGGTCGGAGCGGGAGCCGCTGCCGGGGCTGCTACCACTGGAGCTGGTACTACAGCGACGGGAGTTGGTGGCGCCACCACCACATAGGTGCGGTTGGCTGGAACCCACTGGTAATAGGCATCAGCATATCTGTAGTAGGTCACGCCCCCCACTTGAACTCGCACAGCACTGGTTGGCAGTGTTACTACTGAAGCACCCAGCGGGGCATTAACCACCACATAACCCCTTGGGCCGTGGCGATAGAAGTGTCCGCCATGGTAATAATAGGGGTGTCCGCCTACGGCGACACGCACATGATTTCTGGGTAGTACCGGTGCGATAAATCCGATGGACACCCTGGGCCCACGATAGTAGCCACCCCCACGATGGTGATGGCGGGAATGATAGCGGTGATCCCCCCCACGCTCGTAGCCACGTGCGTCGGCTGAGGGGCTAAAGGCAAAAGCGGCCAGTGCCAGGAACGCACTGGCGCCGAGTACGACATTCAGTTTATTCACAGTCTCTCCAGCGAAGTGATTACTCACATCGACATACTAACCCTTATTCTGTCACTTAAGACAGCGTAATTGGTTAAGAAATGTCAAAGTGCTGGAGTGGAGCCCTGGTCAGCGATTGCGCTGGATAATACCCATCAGCTTGTACATCAGTTGTGCAGCAGCGAAATCATAGGCGTGGAAGCCCTCGATCGGCGCAAATTCCAGCAGATCGAAGCCAATTATCTCTCTCTGATGCGCCACCGATTCGAACAAGTTTAGAGTCTGGTACCAACCGAGACCACCGGGTACCGGAGTGCCGGTAGAGGGGAAGACCGATGGGTCCATACCGTCGACGTCTAGGGTAAAGAAGACTTTCCTGGGGAAATCCTCCGGTAACTGGAATTCCTGAAGGTTGTTGGGCACTAGTTGGTGGGCATCCAGGTAGCCCACGTTGTAGTCCTTGCGCGCCTGCACTTCCTCTTCGCAATAGGCGCGGATTCCCAGCTGAAAAAGGGGCACGCCGGCTTCCACTACCAGGCGCATAACACTGGCGTGGCTGTGTTTGTGACCCTCGTAGCGATCGCGCAGGTCGGCGTGGGCATCGATCTGTACCACGCCGAAGTCGGTTTCACCGGCATCCAGCAGGCCTTTGATAATGCCCCAGGTCACCGAGTGCTCACCGCCGATACCCACCGGTATCTTGCCCAGTGCCAGCACCTCTTTGGTGGCTGCGGCGATATTGTCCATTACCTGCTCGGCAGGGCCGGAAACCGAGACCGGCGAGCGGGTGTAAATGCCCAGGTCACAGGGGTTGGAGAAATTGTCGAAAGTCTCCAGCTGCCAGGAGGCTTCCAGGATGGCTGCCGGGCCCTTGCCGGTGCCGCCGCCGTAGGAGACGGTCTCTTCATAGGGAATAGGGATGATATGAAAAAGGGCGTCTTCCGGCTTCGGCTGCTCGATTTCGGAGCCGAGAAAAATGGGGTAATCGTTTTCTGACATTTTGTGTAGTTCCTCTGGCGGCGGGGCCTGATTGGTGTGATCCACCGCATCTCAATCTCGATCGGCTCGAGCTCAGGAGAGACGCCCCTTAAAGTCCTCATAGCCGAAGGTTTTAATCATTTTCAAGTCGTCAGTATCTGAATTCCACAGGGCAATGGCGGGTAAGGGGATGCCATTGAAGGTATTGGTTTTCACCATGGTGTAGTAGGCCATCTCCTCGAAAACCAAGCGCTCCCCGACCCTGAGTGGATTGTGGAAGCTGTACTCGCCAATACTGTCCCCGGCCAGGCAGCTTTGCCCACCCAAGCGGTAGGTGTGGGGCAGCTCGCCGGGGCGTGAGGCGCCGGTGATCTCGGGGCGGTAGGGCATCTCCAAGACATCCGGCATATGACAGGTGGCAGAGGCATCGAGGATGGCTTGGTTTTGTCCGTTCCAACCGGTGTCTACTATCTCGGAGACTAGGATGCCGGAGAATAGGGAAATAGCTTCGCCGGGCTCCAGATAGACCTGTACACGGTATTTATCGGCGAAGGCTCGCACGGCCTCCACCAGCTCTTCTACTTGGTAGTCTCGGCGGGTGATATGGTGGCCGCCACCGAAATTGATCCACTCCATCTGGGGAATGAGGTCGCCAAATTTCTCTTCTACCGCAGCGATAGTGCGCTGCAGCGGCTTGAAGTCCTGTTCGCACAGGGTATGGAAGTGCAGGCCGCTGATGCCTACCAGGGACTCCTCTTCAAACAGTGAACGCACAATACCTAGGCGTGAGCAGGGCGCACAGGGATCGTAGAGATCGGTGTGGCCCTCGGAGTGTTCCGGATTAATGCGCAGGCCGAAGCGCAATTCCGGGCGCTGCTTTTGTATATCCAGGCACAGCTCTCGATAGCGCTTCCACTGGGAGAAGGAGTTGAAGATTACATGGTGGGCGAACTGCAGTATCTCGTGCAGTTCCTCATCCTTATAGCCCGCACTGAACACATGTACTTCTTTTCCTTGGTCACGACCACCATATTCCTCAAAGCCGAGTTTGGCTTCATACAGGCCACTGGCACAGGTGCCGGATAGATATTCAGCCACGATATGGCCGGTACTGTACATGGAGAATGCCTTAAGGGCGGCCAGCACCTTGGCGCCGCTGCGTTTCTGCACTTCGGCGAGCACCGCCAGGTTATCGCGCAAGGCGATTTCATCAATGACAAAACAGGGCGAGGGTACGCGGTAGGGGTCAAAGCTGCCGAAATAATCTACGCGGGGAGTGAGGTCCATGGGGGGCGTTATTTCCTGATGCGGCGGGATGGGCGAAGGGGCCCATCCCAAGGAGTATGCAAAAAGTGCGCTGTTACTGGAAGGGCTTGTCTAACCAGGTTTCCTTCCAGGGCAAGCCGTACTTGTTCAGGTCGTCCATAAAGGGGTCCGGGTCCATCTGCTCCATATTCCACACGCCCGGCTTCATCCACTTGCCTTCCATCATCATCTTGGCACCGATCATGGCGGGTACACCGGTAGTGTAAGAGATCGCCTGGGACTGTACCTCTTTGTAGCAATCCTGATGGTCGCAGGTGTTGTAGACGTAGTAGATCTTTTCTTCGCCGTCTTTGGAGCCGCGGATAATATTGCCAATGCAGGTCTTGCCTTTGGTCAGTGGGCCCAGGCTGGCGGGGTCCGGCAACATGGCTTTGAGGAATTGAATAGGTATGATTTCCTGGCCCTGGAACTCCACTGGTTCAATGCCGGTCATGCCGATATTTTGCAGTACTTCCAGGTGCTTCAGGTAGCTCTCACCAAAGGTCATCCAAAAACGTGCGCGCTCGATTTCCGGGAAGTGCTTGGAAAGAGACTCCAGCTCTTCGTGGTACAAAAGGTAGATGTCCTTATCGCCAATGCCTTCGGGGAAGTTGAAGACACGCTTCTCTTCCATCGGCTCAGTGGTTACCCACTGGCCATTTTCCCAGTAGCGACCGTTAGCGGTGATCTCACGGATATTAATTTCCGGGTTAAAGTTGGTGGCAAACGGCAGGCCGTGGTCGCCGGCGTTGCAGTCGAGAATATCCAGCGTGTGGATACGATCGAAGTGGTGTTTCTTGGCGTAGGCAGTGAATACGCTGGTGACGCCTGGATCGAAACCGCTGCCCAGCAGTGCCATCAGGCCGGCCTTTTTGAACTTTTCCTGGTAGGCCCACTGCCATTTGTACTCGAACTTGGCCTCTTCCGGCGGCTCGTAGTTGGCGGTGTCCAGGTAGTGCACGCCGGTTTCCAGGCAGGCATCCATGATGTGTAGATCCTGGTAGGGCAGGGCCACATTGATGACCATATCCGGCTTCACTTTCTCGATCAGTTTGACCAACTCAGGTACGTTGTCCGCGTCCACTTCGGCAGTATCGATTTTCCGTGGCAGCATCGCTGCAATCTTGTCACACTTACTCTTGGTGCGGCTGGCGAGAGTGATATTTTCAAACACTTCCTCAACCTGGGCGCACTTGTGTGCAACCACCTGGCCGACGCCGCCGGCGCCGATGATCAGTACGTTGGCCATAAAGATCTCCTTAAACTGCAGCTTTTCTCGCCGCTATTTTCTCAAAGGCGTTGGGCCTTATTTCTCAAAGTAGGTGTAACCGCTCATGCTGGCGGTATAGGTTTGCAAAATCTGCTTGCGCTGGGCGGCTGTAATCAGCCCCTGTTTGACGGCGCGCTCCGCCAGGCGACGGAAGCGTTCGAACAGCGCTTTGGGTTGGTATTCTACGTAACTCAGTACGTCGGAAATACTGTCTCCGTGAATCTCGTGGCTGAAGTCGATACTGCCGTCTTCCTGGATACGTACACTCACTACATTGGTATCGCCAAACAGGTTGTGCAGGTCTCCCAGGGTTTCCTGGTAAGCACCGATCAGGAAGGTGCCGAGGATATAGTCCTCGCCATCCTTCAGTTCGTGCAAAGGCAGGGTTTTCTGCTCTTTTTCACGGCCGATAAAGCGGTCGATCTTGCCGTCGCAGTCGCAGGTGATATCGGCGATGATGGCGGAGCGGGTCGGCGCTTCGTCCAGGCGGTGGATTGGCAATAGTGGAAATACCTGGTCGATAGCCCAGATATCCGGCACCGACTGGAATACACTTACGTTCGCGTAGTAGATATCCGACAGCACCTCTGGCAGTGCTTGCAGGTCTGCGGGAATTTCCTCAGCCTCGTCGAGCAGTTTGCGAATCTCCTGGGCTCCTTGCAGGAACAGGTTTTCCGCATTGGCGCGCTCTCGCAGGCTCACCTGTCCGTGCAGGTATAGAGAGCGCACCTCATCGCGATAGTAGAGCGCGTCGTTGTAACTTTCCTGCAGATTTTTGGGGGTGATACTACGCACCGCATCCTGCAGATTGAGTAGCATCTGGTGGTCGCCATCGCTGATCTTGGTGTGCTCAAGCTCTACCGGTTCGAAGCGGGTGGTATCGAGGATATCGAATAGCAACACTGAGGAGTAAGCCACAGTGGCACGGCCGGACTCGGTGATAATCACCGGGTGTGCGACGCCCTCGCTATCGAGGGTGCCCATAATGGCTTCCACCACATCCACACAGTACTCATCCAGGGAGTAGTTCTTGGAGTGGGTGTAATTGGTCTTGCTGCCATCGTAATCCACCGCCAGGCCACCGCCCAGGTCCAGATACCCCATGGGTGCGCCTTCTTCAACTAGATCGGCGTAGTAGCGGCATGCTTCCAGCACGCCGGTGCGGATATCGCGGATATTCGGCACTTGCGATCCCAAGTGATAGTGCAGCAGCTTGAGACAGTCGAGCATATCGTGGTTGCGTAACTGGTCAACCATGGCGATCAGGTCATTACTGCCCAGGCCGAAAATACTGCGGTCACCGCTGGTGGCGTTCCAGTAGCCGCCCACCTTGGAGGCGAGCTTCACCCGCGCGCCTATATTGGGGCGCACCTGCTCGCGCTCGGCACAGCGGATAATGGTTTCTACCTCTGAGGGGGTTTCCACTACGAAAAAAACCTGCACACCCAGACGCTGTGCTTGTAGGCCGAGGTTGATAAACTCTTCGTCCTTGTAGCCGTTACAGATGATCAGGGATTCGGTGTTATCCAAAATGGATAGGGCTGCGATCAGCTCCGCCTTGCTGCCGGCCTCCAAGCCGTGATTAAAGCGGCGGCCGGCACTGGCGATCTCTTCAATCACTTGGCATTGCTGATTCACCTTGATCGGGAAGACTCCACGAAACACGTTACTATAGCCACAATCATTGATAGCGCGGGCAAAGGATTCGTTAATACGCGCGATCTGCGCATCGAGCAAATTCTCGATACGCAATAAAAGCGGCATGCCCAGGCCCCGCTCTGTAGCACCGCGGGCAATTTCCATCAAGGATACGTTGTGGGTCTCCCCATTGGGGGAGTCGACTTGTAGTGAGATTTCACCGTTTTCGTTCAAATCGAAATATCCGGCGCCCCAGTTGCGGATGCCGTAGAGTTCGGCCGAATCTTCGCAAGTCCAATCTTTAACTTGTTGCTTTTTCATGGCGCCTTTCTGTTGATATTTGGCGGGCGCGAATCTTGGGCCCAGCAGGGCCGGAAAGCAATAACTATAGATAAAAAAACGCTATTTTTAACCTCTGCACAACTAAATCGCTATTCGGTTTGTCGGGGTGCTATTGACGTGTTGTGACAATCCGGAATCTGTACCCGGGTATGGATGAAGTGGTGAAGGGAAGAGAGATAAAAAATGCGGCCCGAAGGCCGCGGGAGTGGGGGGATGGTAAAGAGTCAGAGCAGGCCGGGGTTCGGCACTACCCGGTAACCGCGCCGGGCCTCGTCCCACAGATAATAGGTGTCGTAGGCCACATAATAATTGTGACCGCCAACCACTACGGTGAGGGCTGAAGCTGGCAGGCTGTGTACTATGGCTCCATGGGGCGCATGGGCTACCACATAGCCGTGAGAGGCCGGGCGATAAAAAATGCCCTCACTGTAGTAAAAACCCGCTGCACCAAAGCTGATGCTGACAAAATTAGTGGGCAGGTGGCGCCAATGGTAGCCGTAACCGTAGTGTGCGGGACGGTGATGGGGGCGATGTCCGCGGTGGCCGTGGCGATAGCGGGGCCTATGTGCGGCGCGGTGCTCATGCCTGTGTCCCTTCCTATGACCTTTCCTGTGCCCCTGCCTGTAACCTTTGTTGTAACCGTCGTTGTAGGCGTGGCGAACCTCACGGCGGTGCTGCCTGCGCTGTTCCTTCTTGCGCTCCTGACGGCGCCGTTTCTTTTCCTGTTGGCGATTGTGATGTTTGTCGTGATGCTTTTTGTGCCCGCGCTCCAAGTGACGCTGCTCGCGTTGAGCTCTCCCTTGCCTGTGGTTGTCGTGGTCCATTGCACGTTGGTGTTCCCGATGAACTTCGGACAGAGCGGGGGTTGCTATCAGCAGCAGGCCCACAGTAGCGATGGCAGTCGCAAGATGTCTCATGGCAGCACTCCTGAGCCCGGATGGCTCTTTTATGTCGTTTGAGGTCTTTTGTATATCTTGGCGGGCAGTTTGCCCTGGTGGGTCTGAACACTTCCTGAACTGTTCCCACTCACTTTCGAAAGGAAGGGAAGGGGGAAGGCGGTGGACTGGCGATCCAGCCCGCATAGATTTCTCTGTGAGGGGATTGGGTTGTACACTCGGGGAAATCACTGAGAAGCGGCGATTTTGCCTTGTTGAGACACTTGGTCGCAGCGAGTATGATGCTGCGCTGGTTCATAGTGAGCGGTAGAGAGATGCAAGTCTTCCACCACGTAGCAAGCCTGCGCGAGGCGCTGGCCAACGCCCGCAGGGACGGAAAGATCGTCGGATTTGTGCCTACGATGGGCAATTTGCACGACGCCCATATTGAACTGGTCAAAATGGCCCAGCAACAATGCGACTTGGTCGTGGTATCTATCTTTGTCAATCGCCTGCAGTTCGGCCTGAACGAGGACTGGGATAAGTATCCGCGCACAATGGAACAGGATATGGCCAAACTGCGCCAAGCCAATTGCGACTTCCTGTTTCACCCGGATGAGAGTGAGATTTACCCCAATGGTATGGATCAGCAGACCCGCGTGGTTTGCCCAGCCATGACCGATGTGCTGTGTGGCGCTAGCCGCCCTGGTCACTTTGAAGGGGTAACCACGGTGGTTTCCAAGCTGTTCAATATTGTGCAGCCTGATAAAGCGGTATTTGGGATCAAGGATTTCCAACAGCTGGCGGTCATCCGTCGTATGGTGGAGGATCTGTGTATGCCGGTGGAAATTGTCGCGGCTCCGGTACACCGCGAAGCGGATGGCCTGGCAATGAGTTCCCGCAATGGCTATATCAACGCAGACGAGCGGCCCAAGGTGGCAGTGCTGAATCAGTCGCTGAACTGGGCAAAAAACGAGATAATTGCAGGGCGTCGGGAGTTTGCCGTCCTTGAAGAAGAGGCGCGCAAGCGTATCGAAGACAGTGGTTTCCGCGTCGATTATTTCTCCATCTGTTACAGCAAGGACTTACAGCCAGCTGCAGATGACGACAAACAAATTACGATTTTGGGAGCGATGTACACTAGTGCCGCGCGCCTGATTGACAACGTTTCCCTGGAACTCTGAAGGGGCATCCAACCATGCAAATCGAAATGTTGAAGTGCAAACTGCACATGGCCGCGGTGACCCAGGCTGAACTCTGGTATGACGGCTCCTGCGCAATTGATGAGGACCTGGTAGAGCTGGCAGGTCTACGCGAATTCGAGAAAATCGATATTTACAATGTGAGCAACGGTGAGCGTTTTCACACCTATGTGATCCTGGCCGAGCGCGGTTCAGGAATTATCTCCATGAATGGGGCCGCAGCTCGCCGTGTACAGGTGGGCGATCGTATTATTATTGCTTCCTATGCGCAGATGACCGAGGAGCAGGCTGATAACTATAAGCCCAAGCTGGTTTATCTGGATGAGCAAAACAAGGTTGAGCGCAGCACCAATACTATACCGGTACAGTTGGCAGAAGCCTGAGTCTCCTGGCTATAGGGCGCTGGTGCCCTGTAGCTTCTTCCCAGAACCTTGTACCTAGTGGCCATTTTCTTACTGCTTGTTATTTTACAGCGGCCCAGCTTCCCTCTCGGCAAAGAAAATTAAGGCATTTGGATGTCACTAATTTTCCGAGAGTAGCAGGACTTCTTGCTCGAACCTCTGCTCCAGATAGGACTCATCCAGTGTATAGTGCCACAGGCCTTTTCTCTGCCCCTTGCCCAGAGCGATCTCCCCAATTTTTCCAGGATTGTACTTTAGTGGTTTTTCCGTTTCGTATTTGGCAATTGGATCTTGATAGGCCTCTTCCATAGAGATAATTTCCCAGCCCTCCCCGCGCAGCTGCTCTATGAGATCGCCGATAAACAGTGCGGATATATCCATTTCATGCAATAACAATACATGTTTTGGCGAGCGCCCTAGGTGTTTAATCGCCAAATTATCGTAATAAGAGATACTTTGCATTAATACATCCACATACATGTGCGACAGTCGTTGTAAGTCTACCTCTTTACCTTCCCGAAGGGCCTTCTGGAATAGATCTTCGATATACCAATCGTAGTTGTTCAGCGTGATGTAGGCATTCTTGTAACCATATTTGCTTAGGGCCTCGCGCATGCCGTCGCGTTTCTCCAGAGTCTCCCCCTCCCTTAAATAAGGGAAGCGAAAATAGGGGGCAAAATTATGGAACTCTTTGAGTAGCCGGTGAGCTTGCAAAAAATCCTCATGATAGTTTGCAAGGTTTGTTTCCAGGAAATTTGGGTGACTGTGAGTATGGTTGGCGATCAGGTGACCGGCATTATCGTAAAGCTGCATCCTCTTCATGCCTTCGTCATTCAGTGCGCGACTATTAGAGAAAAAGGCAACCTGACCGATATGATACTTTTTGAGGTTTTCAATTAGGGTTTTGGCACGGGTCTGACCATCCATGTAGCCATTAGCGGAGCGTGGAGCATCATCAAAGGTAATAGCCAATTGTTTGGCATGGGAAATAGAGCTTAATGCTATCCAAATCAGCAAGGTAAAGATTAGATTTTTCACGGTTAATCTCCTTGGTCTCAGTGTCATAAGTTGCCCATCAGGATTTTATCGAATTTAAGCCCGGTTAGTTGTTAGGTTCCAGCTTATAATCTGTCTCAGAGCCCTGTAATGGATAGAGCAGCATCTTATTGGTTGCATTTACAGGGGCAATAAGTAGCAAGTTTGCAGTTTTCCCCTGTATTCAATGTTGTATAAACAGGTAAATTGCTATCCGGAATATAGTTTTGTTCACGGAAAGTAATACTCTTCGCGTACCAGTTATTGAGGCCTAAATGGTGAAAGTGCTTGTACTAAAAAGAGGGAAGGAAAGAATACACTGCGCTCGGGACCGTATGAGGCATGGATGCCGATTACGAGCTTACAGGGATGTATTCACAGCGAGTCTCGAGTGCAGTGTATTCTTTCCTTCTGACCCAGTAGTAAGTTCCTGCCTCCTGGGAAAGGGGGTGCGTTACAACGGTAGTGATGTTGCAGTCGACAACGCCGATTTTGACTGGTTAGTGGAAGCTCAGAATATTATCACGTTTTGCCCGGAAATTTCGGCTGGTCTAACGATTCCTCGCGCGCCTGCCGATGTGAAATATTACTCGTTGAGTCGAGGGGAGAAGTCAATAATGGTGAGGCTGGTAGTGAGTTGACTGCTAAAAATGATATTTTGATTTAAGTTGGCGGTTGTTTTCTATTAGTTAGTGAGCTTTCCGTTTCTCTCCAGTGGAGTTAATTCGAAAAGAAAATCCTTTAATTAGAATACTCTTGGGTTTATGCAATTTTTCTGGCTGCAATTGAGCCCCCTACTTTTTGCCGGGTGCTCTTCCAGTATTTATGATTTTCATATTATTGCAGCTGCCCCTAAAGATTGTGGCCCATTGGGAGGTGATTGTTTTGGGGCTAGGATGCTATAAAGGGGTTGAGCACAGGCTTTGGAAAAGCTTCAGTCTTCCTGAGACGATAAGCGCCGCACTAATAATAAAGGAGAATACGATGTCAGAGGTCCACACCCGCCCAGTACCTTCAGAATTTGCTGCAAATGCACTGATTGGCGCAGAAGACTACGAAAGAATGTATCGCCAATCAGTGGAAAACCCGGAGGCATTCTGGGCTCAGCAGGCCAAGGATTTCCTGCATTGGGACAAGCCGTTCACACAGGTGCTTGAAGAAGATATGCACAAGGGACATGCTGCTTGGTTCGCCGATGGACAGCTTAATGTCACGGTGAACTGTATTGACAAGCACCTGGCAACCCGTGGGGACCAGACAGCAATCCTGTGGGAAGGGGATGATCCGGCACACAGTCAGGCGATCAGTTACCGCAACCTGCACGAGAATGTTTGTCGCCTGGCCAACCTATTGAAATCCCGTGGCGTGAAGAAAGGCGATCGGGTCTGTATCTATATGCCGATGATCCCGGAAGCGGCCTATGCAATGCTTGCCTGTGCCCGTATCGGTGCAGTGCACTCTGTCGTATTTGGTGGCTTCTCCCCGATATCCTTGAAAGATCGTATTCTCGATTCCGATTGTCGCTTGGTGATCACCGCTGATGAAGCCATCAGGGGCGGTAAGCATATCGCTCTCAAAGCGAATGTGGATCAGGCCCTGAGTGAATGCCCCAATGTGCATACAGCGATCGTAATAAAGCACACTGGCACGCCTGTTGACTGGGATAGTCAACGGGATATTTGGTACGGGGAATCGGTGGCGCAGATGGACAGTGAGTGCCCGCCAGAAATCGTCAATGCGGAAGACCCGCTGTTTATCCTCTATACCTCCGGCTCAACTGGTAAGCCCAAAGGAGTATTACACAGCACTGCCGGCTATTTGCTGATGACCACCATGACCTTCAAGTATGTGTTCGATTATAAGGAAGGCGAGGTTTTCTGGTGTACCGCGGATGTAGGCTGGATTACTGGACACAGCTACATCGTTTATGGACCGCTCTGTGCAGGGGCTACCAGCCTGATGTTTGAAGGGGTGCCCACTTATCCGGACGCTTCTCGTTTTTGGCAGGTTGTGGATAAGCATCAGGTCAACATTTTTTACACAGCGCCAACCGCAATACGCGCGCTTATAGGCGCCGGTGATAATTATGTGACCGGCACTGATCGCAGCTCACTGAGGTTACTGGGCACCGTGGGTGAGCCGATTAATCCAGAGGCCTGGGAATGGTATTACAACGTGGTGGGGGATAAACGTTGCCCGATTGTGGACACCTGGTGGCAAACGGAGACCGGCGCCCACATGATCACGCCGCTTCCGGGGGCTATGGCACTCAAGCCCGGCTCCGCCAGTAAACCGTTCTTCGGTGTACAACCGGCTCTGTTGGATGAAAACGGTAAGGAAATCGAGGGCGCCGGCGAGGGCTCACTGGTGATAAAGAGAAGCTGGCCCTCTATGATCCGTGGTGTTTATGGCGATCGCCAGCGTATGATCGATACCTATTTTTCCATGTACCCCGGTTACTATGTCACCGGTGATGGTGCGCGCCGGGATGAGAGTGGTTACTATTGGATTACCGGGCGTATTGACGATGTACTGAATGTTTCCGGCCACCGCCTCGGCACCGCGGAGATTGAAAGTGCGCTGGTTCTACATGAAGATATCGCTGAGGCCGCCGTGGTGGGTTACCCACACGATATTAAAGGGCAGGGAATCTATGCATTTGCCACCCTCAAGTCCGGCCACCAACCCAGCGACATATTGCGTCAGCAATTGATCGATCTGTGTGCCAAGGAAATCAGTCCTATCGCCAAGCCCGATATTATTCAGTGGGCGCCGGGTCTGCCAAAAACCCGCTCAGGCAAGATAATGCGTCGTATTTTACGCAAGATCGCCTGTAACGAGCTGGATAACCTGGGGGATACTTCCACTCTTGCAGACCCTTCGGTAGTTGACGAGCTTATAGACCATCGCGAAAATCGCTGATACGAATCAACAGCATGAACGCTAAAACCGGCCTGCATGCTTACTAGTGCGAAAAAGAAAATGCCGGGCATTGCCCGGCATTTTCGCTGCTTAGTATGCCTTTAAATTCATAAAGTAATAACAAGCCTGGATAAAACCCAGAGCAGTAAAGGAGAATCCGCTTGGAGCAGGGACAGTATCTTTGTGAGCACTATCGTTTTGCCGCAGACCAGCGCCTTAAGGTTTTTAATTTTTTTGTAGTCCTTACCATGTTTGTCGAAGGTGGCATCTTTACTGCGGTGGAGAAGAATTTTCACCCCCTGATCCTGGCCCTGCTCGGTGGTTTTGTTGTAATTCTGGTGACGGTGTTCTGGTTGATGGATATCCGCAGCAGACAGTTGCTTAAGCTTGCGGTGCCCGCGCTGAAGAAACTGGAGCAGGGATTCCCGGAAGAGGCTCGAATTTTTTCCAATGACTCTGTGCGAAGGGGGGATGTTGCCCGCTACACTTTTGCATTTCGTGTACTTTTGATCGGCCAGCTTATCTTCGGCCTCGGGGTGGCGGTTTATGGATTACATCAATGGTATATTACCCCGTAGAGACCCCTCCTCGCCTGTTTATTTCTTGCAAGGTAAAAAATATCTGGTCGACCGCTGAATATGCTGGTATCCGGCCTGACGTTAACTTCCTTATTTCACCCCACCTTATGAGCTGAGAGCTCGACATGATGCTTTGTAAGGAAGGCGTATTCCGCTCCCCTGAGCTATCTTGCAAGTTGGTGGTATAGCCGCCGCAATTTTTAGGGGATATTTGCCAATGTTGGATCACATAAGGATTCCGGTACAGGATTTCCCGCGCAGCAGGGAATTCTACCGCCAGGCTCTGGCGCCTTTGGGCTATGAGTTGGTGATGGAGTTTGATCACTCGGCAGGGTTTGGTTGGGCGGATAAGCCGGAATTCTGGATTTGTGAGGGTGCCACTCCAGGCCCGCAGTTGCACCTCGCCTTTCGCGCTGAAGAGCGCGAAGTGGTGCGTGACTTTTATCGCGCGGCACTCCACGCGGGCGGCACTGATAATGGTGTTCCGGATGTGTATGAACAGTACCACCCAGACTACTATGCCGCCTATGTCTTAGACCCGGATGGCTACAATTTGGAAGTTGTTTGTCATCTGCCAGGTGATCTACAGGACTAACCCTGACTGCTGAACATTTCGGATAAACGGAAAAAATCATGGATGATATTACCCGTGCTAAGTACCTGCCGATAGCCCTGGTAGTAGTTGGCTTAATTTTTATTGTTGCCATTTACCCGATGATGATGTGGATCTGGCCTTCGGGTTGGGGTTGGACACCGCGGCAACCGGAATATGAACAGATGATTTTGGGAATCTATGCGACTCTGGGTGTATTCCTGATTCGTGCGGCAAAAAATCCTGCAGCCAATGTCAGCCTGATCTGGTTTACCATTTGGTCGAGCCTGGTGCACGCGACCATTATGCTGTTTCAGGCGTTGGTCGACCACACCGAACGAGCAAATTTGATGGGAGATATACCCGCACTTTATTTGGTTGCTGCAATACTCTGGTACTTGATGCCCAGGCACAAATTCAAACAACAGGATGCTTGAAAAAATGTAACGCCAGGGAATTATGCTTAGGGTCCCTAGAAAGTAATTTATTATTAATTCTTAATTAATTTCTACTATAAGAATGATAATAAGGTCTAATTTCCCGTTCATTGTGCGCCCCTATAAGTTCTGCTCCTGTAATAGAGAAAACTATAGGGGCGACTCCTCCGATGAAATACCTTCCTTTATTTGTATTAACTATTGGCTTGATAGGCGGTGCCAATGCAGAGACCCTGACGCGTGATAACGGTGCTCCAGTAGGTGACAATCAGAATGCACAGACCGCGGGTGAAAATGGCGGTAACCTTTTGCAGGACGTTCACCTGATTCAGAAATTGCAGCGCTTTGCTCGTGAGCGTATTCCCGGACGGGTGGTGCATGCACGGGGAACCGGTGTCCATGGCGAATTTGTGGCAACGGCGGATATCAGCAATCTGACCCGTGCTAGGGTATTTGAGCGAGGGGGTAAGACCCCGGTGTTTGTGCGCTTCTCCACGGTAATCCATTCTAAAGGCTCTCCGGAAACGTTGCGTGACCCGCGTGGCTTTGCGACAAAGTTTTATACCCGCGAAGGTAACTGGGATCTGGTCGGCAACAATCTGCCAGTATTTTTTATCCGCGATGCCATTAAATTTCCGGATATGGTCCACTCGCTGAAGCCCTCACCGGTAACTAACCAACAGGATCCAAACCGCTTCTTCGATTTCTTCAGCCATGTACCTGAGGCGACACACATGCTGAGCTGGGTATATTCCGATTACGGAACCCCAGCAAACCTGCGTCAAATGGATGGCTGGGGAGTGCACGCTTACAAGATGGTTAATGAGAGAGGCAAAGTGCACTATGTAAAATTCCATTGGAAATCCCGCCAGGGCATTAACAATCTGACAGCTGAAGAAGCTGCGGAAATTCAGGCGAAAGATTTCAGTCATGCTAGCCGCGATATGTATGCGGCGATTGAAAAGGGGGACTATCCCAAGTGGGACCTATACCTCAAAGTACTGAAACCATCACAGTTGAATGACTTTAATTACAACCCACTGGATGCAACCAAAATGTGGTTGGATGTGAAGGAAACCAAAATTGGCACCATGACCCTGAACCGGGCACCTACGAATTTCTTCCAGGAAACGGAGCAATCTGCTTTTGCACCGGCAAATACTGTACCGGGAATTGAACCCTCTGAGGACCGCTTGCTACAGGGCCGAGTTTTCTCTTACTCGGATACGCAGATGTATCGTCTTGGCGCAAATCATCAACAGTTGCCAATCAATCGGCCCCGTGTTGCGGTGCAGAACTGGAATCAGGATGGTGCAGGAAATTACGGCCTACAAACTTCGGATGTGAATTACCAGCCGAGCCATATTGATGTGCGCAGTGAAGACTCTGCAGGTCTTTACAGTAGCAAGCGGCTGACAGGCAATACACAGCAAAAAGCGATTGAGAAAAAGCTGCCGTTCGCCCAGGCGGGCTCATTTTACCGTGGCTTGAGCCCAGAGGAGCGCCAAAATTTGATTGAAAATCTCGCGGGGGACCTCGGTAAAGTTCGCGATAGTGGCACCAAGCACGCGATGCTGAGTTACTTTTATCAAGCTGACAAAGACTACGGCAAGCGTTTGACCAAGGCTGTGGATGGGGATCTGAATCGGGTCAAAAAGCTGGCTCAGTAATATCTTCTCCGACCGGGCGGTAATTACCGCCCGCAACTATTTGAGAGGTGAAACCATGAGGTGTATGTTTCTCATATTGGCTTTTGTCGTGTTGGGGGCTCAAGCGCAGGAGTCAGCGGATTTTGACTCTGCTTTTGCTGAGCTTTCCCAATACTATTTCGCTGCAGCCCGTGTCGGCGATATTGAAGTTTTAAGCGAGTTTTCCGAGGCAGGCTTCCCTCTGGACCTGAAGAACCCCAAAGGCTATACCGCATTGATGATCGCTACCTACAATGGCAATGAGGCTGCGGTGGATTACTTGCATGGGCGCGGCGCAAATGCCTGCGTAGAGGACCGCCACGGCAATACTGCCCTTATGGCCGCGATTTTTCGCGGGGAGTTTGCGATTGCACGGACTCTGCTGAAGCGGGAGTGCGATATTACTCAGGTGAATAAGGCGGGGTATACCGCAGAGGATTTTGCCCAGGTGTTCGGCCGCAAGCAGCTAAAACAGCTTCTTGAGCAGCGCCGAGCGGCACCGGAGGTTTGATTTCCCAGGGGGCTGTACCTGCTCTCGGGGGCGCACAAAACCTTTCTTAAAGCAAATCTTGCGTGGCGCATCACACCAGGGGGCGACCGCCCAATCAGTGTTTGTCGCCGCCCCCGCCACCGCGTTAGCATAGCCAGCTGCAATCCAGTTGGTAACCGCTATGACTCAGAGCCATCATCCTTACGAAGCCCTCACGCCTGACGTGGTGATTGACTGTGTCGAGAGCAGCGGACTCATTTCTGACGCGCGTATTTTTCCCTTAAACAGTTATGAAAACCGTGTATACCAAGTGGGTATTGAGGATGCTGAGCCTCTGATTGCCAAATTCTATCGCCCCGGTCGCTGGACCGATGAGCAAATATTGGAGGAACACCAGTTTACCCTTGAGATGGCGGCGGCAGAGATCCCCGTAGTAGCACCGCTGCAATTCGATGGGCGTACCCTCCTGGAATCTGAGGGCTTCCGCTTCGCCCTGTTCCCCCGTCGTGGCGGACGCCAATTGGAGCTGGATAACTTCGATCACCTGGAACAGGTGGGTACCATGCTCGGCCGCATCCATGCTCTAGGCAGTGCCAAGCCTTTCACCTATCGTCCGACCCTTACACTTCAGCACTTTGCCATCGACAGCCGCGAATTTATCCTGGATGGAGATTTCCTGCCGCGGGAAAATCGCCAAGCCTATGCCTCGATTACGGGACACATTATCGAACAGGTGGCGCCGCTATTTGAGCGCGAGTGGAAGTTATTACGCTTGCACGGGGACTGCCATAGTGGCAACTTCCTCTGGCGCGATGAGACGCCCTGGTTTGTCGACCTGGATGACTGTCTGATGGGTCCGGCCATTCAGGATATCTGGATGCTGATTTCCGGTAATCGCGCAGAGCAGACAGCCTATCTGGATGCAGTATTGGAGGGCTACGAAACCTTCTATAGTTTTGATCCCCAGCAGTTGCAGCTAGTGGAACCGCTGCGTTGCTTGCGCCAGATGCACCATGCCGCCTGGTTGGCACGCCGTTGGCAGGACCCGGCGTTTCCCCAGGCATTTCCCTGGTTTAATACGCCCCGTTACTGGGCGGAACACATACTGGCATTGCGCGAACAACAATCGGCACTGCTTGAACCACCTCTAACACTGGGAGCGGTTTGAAATGGAGAGGCCCGCAATGGACGTCACATGCGCTGAGACAAAAACGGATTTACTCTGGGAAAGAATTCGCACTGAAGTGGCTCAGCAGGTTGAGCGGGAGCCGATACTGGCGAGCTTCCTGCACGCTACAATCTTGAATCACAGCTCGCTTGAGGCGGCACTCAGCTTTCACCTGGCGAATAAACTGGATAACGCTGTGGCGCCGGCGCTGTTGGTTCGGGAAGTGATTGATGAAGCCCTGGCGGCGGATCCCGGCATTGGCCAGGCGGCTCGTGCAGACCTAAATGCGGTCTACTTGCGCGATTCCGCCTGTAACTCCCTCTGTGAACCCTTTCTCTATTTTAAGGGGTTCCATGCCTTGCAGGCTTATCGGGTGGCCCACTGGCTTTGGAAGCAACAACGGCGCTCTCTGGCGTTGTTTTTACAGCATCGGGTATCGGTGGTGTTCAGTGTGGATATCCATCCCGCGGCAAAGGTCGGGGAGGGCATACTGCTGGACCATGCCACGGGTATTGTGATCGGTGAGACCGCAGTGGTGGAGAATAATGTATCCATTATGCAGTCAGTGACCCTGGGAGGTACTGGCAAAGAAATCGGCGATCGTCATCCAAAAATTCGCCGTGGCGTCCTGATTGGTGCTGGCAGCAAGGTGCTGGGAAATATTGAAGTGGGCGAGTGTGCCCAGGTCGCCTCTGGCAGTGTAGTGCTCAAGTCGGTGCCGGAAAAACAACTGGTGGCGGGTGTACCGGCCAAGGTTCTGGGGCCGGCGACCTGCGCTCAGCCAGCGATGTCTATGGACCAGTGCGCCCTTTCACAAGCGGAAAAGTAGCGAATGTGACCCCGCTTGTAACAGCGGCAACGGAGTTATGCTTCCCTAGGGAAATGGATAAATGGAACTATCCTTGTACCCATGAAATACAGTCTCAGCGCTAAAAATCTCGTCTGTCGAAACCTAGAGACCCACGCCAGCTACTGTGCGGGCCTGCTCAATCCCAATCACACCAAGGAAATTACAGGCATAGCGCGAAGTGACAGCGGCCTGCTTTCGGGCCGCCTCAACCAAGCGGTTTCAAATGCGGTAATGCAACCGCGCATATTGCAGCGCTTTGCCCTGGATTATTTTGCTGAGCGTCACAGCCCCTTCACCCTTTGGCACAGCGCTACTAAGTCCCTCGACGATAATGCATTGGCGCAGTTGGGCTTGCAACGCAAGCAATCCCAGGTTGCCATGACCGCGGAGATACAGCGGCTCGCCCCCGGCGCGATTCCGGCAGCTGAAGTGGCGGACAAGTTGGTGATCTCAGCGGTAAAGAAGGAGGATTTGCCCGCTTATGCGAATGTGCAGGCGGTGGAATGCGGCAGTGCTCAGGAAGGAACTCAATTAAAAAAGTTTTATGAGGCGCTGGCAGAAATTCCCGAACAAAAGCGTGCGCGGCTCCGTTTTTTCCTGGCGCGATTGGCAGATACTCCCGTGGCTGCCGGTTGCCTGTTTGCCTCCGCCGATGCCCTGGGGCTATACGACCTAGTTACGCTGGCGGATTACCGCGGGCAGGGAATAGGGGGGGCGCTCTTTGGTCACCTGCTGCAACAGGCCCAGGCCAGCCATCACCGCAGCCTGGTGGTCCTGGCCCCAGCAGATAAGCAACAACTGCCTTTAGACTGTGGTTTTTTTGCTGTGGGGGAAGTGGCGCGTTACGTTTACACCCCGTGATGCTGTTATACGGAAGGTTAAGCAATTAGGCGCGCTCTATGGGGAAGGCGATCACCTCCTCGATAGATTCGTAGCCGCCCGCTAGCATCAGCAGCCGGTCCACCCCCAGGGCAACCCCAGCGCACTCTGGCATTCCCGCCTGCAGGGCAGAAACCAAGCGCTCCTCGAATGGATTAATGGTGTGACCGTTGATGCGCCGGTAATCCAGGTCCGCCTCAAAGCGACGCAGCTGTTCGGCGCTGTCGGTCAGTTCCCAGTAGCCATTGGCCAGCTCCAGCCCACCTACGTAGGCCTCAAAACGCCGAGCCACCTGGGTACCCTGTTTATCGGCTGTCACCCTGGCAAGTGCGGCTTGCTCGGCGGGGAAATCGTAGAGCAGAGTAATGCCTTCGCCCATAGCGGGCTCAAGGCGGTGGCTCATTAAAAGGTCCAGGGATTCACTCCGGTCATAGGGAGAGAAGGACAGTTCCATTTCCCGTTCAACACAGCGGGCCAGGTCTTTGTCACTGGCACTGTGAGGGTCCAGTTGTAGCTCGTGCAGAAACAGCTGACGATAGCTTAGAGATCGCACTTGACGGATATCCAATACCTGGCTGAGTAAAGTTGCCACCTCATCCATCAGCTGATGGTCATCCCAGCCGCAACGATACCACTCGAGCATAGTGAACTCCGGGTTGTGGCGACCGCCGGCTTCGCCCTGGCGAAACGCTTTTCCCAGGTAATAGCAGTCGCCGATACCGGCGGCCAGCAGGCGTTTTAAGCCAAATTCAGGGCTGGTGGCGAGATAGGCACTGGCCCCGCTGCACTGTGCTGGGATGGATTCGATATGGGGGTCGCTGGTGGCACGGCGGGATATCACCGGTACCTCGACTTCCATTACTCGGCGTTCGGCAAAAAATTGGCGGATGTCTGCCAGGAGCGCAGCGCGTTGGCGCAGAGCTTCAATAGTGGCGCTGGGGCGCCAGAGATCAGCGGTCATGGAAAAGGCTCAGGTAGTGAGCGGTCGGTAGACCGCCCACGTGGAGAAGGGAAAAATCAGTCTTCTTTGGCGCGACCCAAATATTCACCGGTACGGGTATCCACCTTAATAGTCTCGCCGATTTCCAGGAATAGGGGCACTTTAACGACAGCGCCGGTGGCTAGGGTAGCCGGCTTGGTGCCGCCCTGGGCGGTATCGCCGCGCAGGCCAGGGTCGGTGTCGGTAATTTCCAGGATCACGTGGTTGGGCGGGGTCACTGCTAGGGGGGCGCCGTTGTACAGGGTCACAGTACAAATATCCTGCTCTTTGAGCCACTTGGCCGCATCGCCTACGGCATCAGTGCTGGCCTGGTGCTGTTCAAAAGTTTCCGGCTCCATGAAATGGTAGAACTCTCCATCGTTGTAGAGATATTCCATTTCGCGGTCCATCACGTCCGCGGCTTCCAGGCTTTCACCTGAGCGGAAGGTACGCTCCCAAACGCGGCCGGTTTTCAGGTTGCGCAGTTTTACGCGGTTGAATGCCTGGCCCTTGCCAGGTTTAACGAACTCGTTTTCCACGATAGAGCAGGGGTCGCCGTCCAGCATTACCTTGAGGCCGCCCTTGAATTCGTTGGTGGAGTAATTAGCCATAGCAATTAGAGCCCTTATAAGTCATTTATCTCTTGATATTTAACGAGTTTTTCCTTATTGGCCAACCTGGCCCAGAGCCTGTTAGAGCCCGGGGAATCCCGTTAGCTTTCGCCAAAAATGGTAGCCGCAGGCGACTCGTCCGGCCGCGGTGCAGAGACTTTACCTGCGGCCCTGAAATGATGGGGCGCGATTATACAGGAGGGGGGCGACTTGAACGAATATCGACAGGTATTTGCGTCATTATACGGCGATATTGTAAGGGGGCAGCTTGCGTTTGGTGAAATAGTCCGTGAACTACCGGAGTCCACGGACTCGAGAGAATAACCATCGCCGGTCAATCAGGTCAGGGACTCAGCGAGGATCTGTAGTCGGGCGGCGCGCTCACCCTGCAGTGCCATGGAACAGGCCTCCTCCACTGACCGACAAGCGAGGATCAGGCCATGATGGGCGAGGAGAATCGCACGCTTATCGCCGATGGCGCCGGCAATAATTTCTCCTTCGCTATTACCCACCGGTACGCCCGGCCACTCCTTAGGGAAGGCGATATCGTCAAAGCTAAGTCCCAGCTGTTGGGTTTGATAATAACCTGCTTTCTGCGCGGGCAATGTATTCTTTCCTTCTGACTCAGTAGTAACTCCAATGTTCGCGGCACAGGGCTTTTATGGAATTCACAAGTTCAAAATCCCCGATGATAATTTCCCATTTTGTTCTCTGTAATTCCATTTCACCAAGTCAATAATGTGGTGCCTTGATGTGAATTATTTTTGCTGAATTCCGAGTGTGCGAAATTCTTGAAAGACAAATTTTTTTCGACTTTATATTGCTGCTTATGTGACAAGGTTGAAATGCGGACTTTGGGGAAATCAATCCATGAGTCCCGAATATGATTGGAATTGCAGGTTAAATTGGCCATCCAAACGACGGCTGACCAATCTGAGCCCGACATTTGTTGGTTTGCCAGATTGGTGACCGGCTGGTGTTGTTCTAGTCGCACCAGGGTTGGCTGATGTGCTGCGCGGTAGTTTGGACGAGGCTCCCTAGGCCTAATCTGGTATAATCCTCTTTTCCTCTGTGTTTTTCCTTTCTCTGTGTGCCCTTATGGCGAAATACTCCATCGTCGACAGTAAACTGATTGATATTCGCGAAAGCCGCCGTTGGCAGGATGAACTGGCAGACCTGGTGACAGATCCTGATGAATTGATTCGGCTGTTGCAACTGGATCCGGCTCAGCTGCCCCAGGCCCTATCTGCCAGCAAGCAGTTTACTTTGAGAGTACCTCGCCCTTTTATTAAACGTATGCGCCATTCAGATCCGGCTGATCCCATACTGCTACAAGTGCTGCCCGGAGCGGCGGAGTTGGAGACCGTAGAGGGGTTTAGTGCTGATCCTTTAAAGGAGGCTGAGGCAAACCCACTGCCAGGTATAGTGCACAAGTATCACGGCCGCCTGCTGTTCATCACCGCCGGGCAGTGTGCGGTGAATTGCCGTTACTGCTTCCGCCGGGAGTTTCCCTACGGGGACAATCACCTGAATCGAAACCAGTGGCTGGCGGCATTGGACTATGTACGTGTGCATACGGACTTGCGCGAGGTGATATTAAGTGGCGGTGACCCCTTGGTGGTGAGCGATCGCCAACTAACCTGGTTGAGTGGTGAATTAGCACAGATAGCGCATCTCGATAAGCTGCGTATCCATTCTCGATTGCCGATCGTGACTCCAAGTCGTATTACTGATGAACTACTTTCTTGGTTTGCCGGCTCGCGTCTGAAACCGGTGTTGGTGTTGCATTGCAATCATGCGAATGAGATAGACAATGAGGTGCGCGCATCTTTGGCGAGTTTGCGCGAAGCAGGTGTTACCCTCCTTAATCAGACGGTGCTATTAAAGGGTGTGAATGATAGTTGTGAGGCCCTGGAAAAGTTGAGCGAGACGCTATTCGCGGCAGGGGTGCTGCCCTATTACCTTCATCAGTTGGACAAAGTAAATGGTGCAGCACATTTCGAAGTAAATGACGCAGTTGCCCTGGCGCTCATTGAGCAATTGCGTCATCGATTGCCAGGCTATTTGGTACCAAAACTGGTGCGTGAAATCCCTGGAGCCCTCTCAAAGTCGCCGCTGGATCGCAATCTGAACCCGTCAAGTTAACCGGTTTTTGTGATACAAGCGTGTGCAGTCGCCGGCTACAGAAGGGTGGGTATTTGATTTGGCACCATGAATACGTCCGTCTACAGGGATGTGGCTTGCCATAGAAACTATAGCGAGTGATCAGCATTTATTCAGACAATACTCGCTGGGTAGCGCTATTGGGTAGTAAGTTCCACTGAAAGTGCTGACGATGGTTAAGCCAAGAATAAATCCTACTGTCATTACGCCTCCAGCGGCTCGGTTGAGGAATTGCGTCGATAGATGTTTTTGTAGAACCCAGCGAAGGCCGCAGGCCAGGTGAGTAAAGTAGGCTACGACTGCGAGCGTGTAATACGGAACAAAAAAAATTGGATAAGCTCTGGGTTGTAACCCGGCAGCGGCAAAGAAGAAGTTGGTATCTAGTCCCTGTACCAGCCTGCCATACAAAACGGCAGAAACGTGAAAAACCAGGAAAAATGCTAAGTAGCCCCCTGAGATTGCCTGAGCATGATCGAAGAACCCGCGACGCTGCCCCCATCTCCGTACTATAAAAGTTATTCCTGAGCCCACCTGGAAGAGTGCACACAAGAGCAGTATGGGCTCTATTAGTGTTGCCCGGTAGATGGGGCGGAAACCTTCCATAAAGCGGATATGAGCTTCAACCCCATACAGGGCGATAACATGATTTGTTAGGTGGAAAAGCACATATAAACTGATTAAAAGTGCCGAGATTCGATGTAGCTTGTGTAGCATGAGTTTAAATCCCTGTCGCGGTGATATTTGCCCACTTTCCTTGCAGACTATTTAGGTTGATACGTTTTAGATTCTTTGTCTTCCTTGTTTGATCACTGTTTCAAATAAAACTTTTTTGGTTAACCTAATGTCGATTTACACGTTATTACACATGGTATCACTCTATTAAAGATATTTGCTTAAGACTGTGCTTGTTTCAGTTTGCCTAGCTGTTTGGGTGCTTGTTGCTATGCCTCTTTAGTTATGTGGGAGCTTTTGTGCATATGATTGGCGCATTTTTATTTCTCTTGGGTTGTTTTGATGTATATCAAGGCTTTAATAAATTTAGAGTATTTTTTTGTGTTGGGTTTTGTATAAAATAAGAGTGTTATTTTTGTGGTTCTCCATTTCAGTGAAAAGTTGATTTTTTTGTAAGTTTTTAAAGGTCTGGAAAGTATGTTTTTTGAAGGTGGTTTGGGCGAGGTTTTTGTTTTTGAATGATTGTTACAGCGTGTGCATTTAAGTTTTTTCTGCAGTAATTTTCCATGCGATTCCATTCTGGTTTTGGTCGTTGGTCTAATATTCTCGTATATCTATGGCTGATATTGCTGCTTTGCGTTTCTTTATTTTATTTTTAATATTTCTAAGTGTGTTCCTTGTCGAATATATTTGTTGATTGTTTTTTGGGAAGGATTTGTCGGGAAAACTGATAAAGGAGTTTTCTTTATTTGTCATATGTTGAAGTTATTATCCGGTTTTTGGTGGTGGATAAGTGTAAAGTTGTTTTTATAAAAAAGTTGGGGAATAAATTTTGTGCCCGAAGAAACAAGTTATTCAGGCCCTGCCAGAACTTTTGAATGCGCAGACTATTCAGCAAGTAAAAGATCGCGTACAGCGTTCTATTTGTGCCATAGGATTTGATTACTACCTTATTGGCCTTGAAGACCCCGCAGGTGCGATTGATCAATATTCTGTGGAAACTAATTATCCTCGAGATTGCGTTGAGAGCTATAGCCGTCAAAAGTGGATCACTCGCGATCCAGTGGTACGCCATTGCCGCCAATCGCCAGTACCGATGATTTGGCATCGTGAGCACTTTCCAGGTGAAGCTTGTCGACTGTATGAAGAATCTGAATCTCATGGTATTGCAACAGGTGTGGCAACTGCATTGCGCGGCGCCCGGTACAATCGTCTGATGATGATTTCTGTGGCTAATGGGGCCACCTATACTCCGAGGCTTGGTAGCTGGCTGCAAGAGACTATGCCCATGGTTCAACTGTTGGCCTCCTACGCTTATGAGGCTATCAGTCGCATTGACAGAGAGGCCATTGCAGCGGAAATCGGCCTTACTCGGCGTGAGGGTGAGTGTTTGCACTGGGCAGCGGTCGGCAAGACCTCCTGGGAAATTTCCCGGATTCTCGGTTGTTCGGAGGCTACTGTGAATTTTCATTTTCGCAATGTGATCCACAAGCTGGGTGTCACCAATCGCCGTCAGGCCGTGGCGCGTGCACTGTCCGTTGGCCTGATTAGGCCCTAGGCCAATACTACGCCAGCGCGCGCGGCCGTTTGCCCTACAAAACTGCGCAGCTCTTGACGTTTAAGTTTGCCACTTGGCGTACTGGCAATATCCTCAACCAGTTCAATGCGGTCTGGACACAGTGCACGGGGGTGAAGATGTTCACGGATACGCTTCATCAGGTCATCCACTAAAACGGTAGCGGGATAGCCACTATTGTTGGCAACCACGTAAGCGCGCAGCCTGGTAAGTCCTTCGGGTGTTTCGATAGGTAGGGCTGCAGCCTTAACCACGCGTTTGTCTGAGATCAAGAATTCTTCAAGTTCCTGCGGACTGACCCAATGTCCCGCGACTTTGATTCGTTCGCTGTCGCGGGAAATAAAGTGATACCCCTCTTTGTCACGCATAAACAGGTCGCTGGTTTCAAAGTTTTGTGGAGCTATTTGCAGCTCCCCGGTGGTTGGGGTGAGATAGCCGAGCATTAAACATCCTCGGGAAAGAGACAGGCTAAAGGCACCTGCATCTCCGTGGGGTGCTTCAGTGTAACGAAATCCCTCCACCCGCTGTAAAGCACCGCCAGTCTTGGACAGTTCGGATAAATAAGGCGCGAAGGTTTCAGTGGTACCAATGGAATCAAGGATCTTTGCACCACTCCATTGCTGCCAGCGCTCACGTACCACTGGGGGTAATCGTTCGCCAGCCGATAGTGAAAGCCGCAATGAATTCAATTGATACTTCCGATTGGCGCGGGACATCAGCAGGTGGTAAAGCGTGGGTACCGCAAGAAACACGCTGACATCTTCTGTTTCGATCACATCCAGAAAATCCGTGTGCTGCTCCCATTGAGGCAACATGACGGCAGTGGCTCCCTGGCTGAGGGGCACGTGCAGGCCCTGCAGGCCAAATGAAAAGAAAGGACCTGTACTGGCAAGTACCCTATCGCTGGCCTTGATATTCCACATTGACTTGCTGACAGTGCGTTCAAACTCCCAAAAGGACCGGTGGCTGTGCACACAGAGCTTGGGTCGCCCCGTGGACCCGGATGTGGCGAGAACCAGGGCGGGCCTCAAGTCGAGGTCAGCGGCAAGCCGGCCGATTTCATTAGTTTTTAGCGGCTCTACAGCGATATCGGATAGTGCCTCAATAGTTGACATAGGCTCTAAGGGCGCGCGCATATCTGTGGTGGTAACGCTGCTATCTGCCAATATCACTTTGGGGTCAAAATCTGCCCATAGGCCACGATAGTGATCTTTGGGCAGCGCTGGGTGGACCATAAATGGGAGGTGCCCGGCTCGCATGGCAGCCAGCCAATAAACGGAGTTTTCCAGTGTGGCTGAGCCAACCAGGGCGATACGTTGCTGGGTACGACTGCCAGCCAAGTGCAGGTTGAGGTCAACTGCTGCTGCAATGGAGAGTTGTTGCAACTCTCGGTAGCTGATACTGCGTCGACCAGAAGGGCCAAGCTCAACGAGTGCAGGGTGCTCACCGCGACCCGCACGAACATGACGGTCGACCAGTAAATCAACGCATCCGGGGTTGGAAACAATGTAAGTCACTACAGGACTCCTCTTGAATTACCTGTTCGCGCCGGCTTGGTGCTGGCGCCTGATAATGAGTAAGTGGCATACGCCGGGTTCAGCTTTATGTCTTCCCTAAAGGGCTAACTCCGGTTCCCGCTGGCGCATTGTCAAAGAACGGGCAAAGCCGGTTTCTGAGAGCATGTCATCGCGGAAAACACTTTGTAGTTGCGTCAGGGTGGCGGTGGGGTTGGTGCGCTGGAACACATTGCGCCCAACGCAAATACCGCCGGCATTGTGCTCGACAGTGGCAGCGGCCAATTCAATTAGTGCGCGCTCATTGGCCAGTGTGCCGCCGGCAAACAGCACAGGGGTATGGCTTTGAATACCATCGAGCATTTCTGGAATTTGTTGAAAGTCTTTTGGGGCAGCTACCTTGAGCGCATCCACGCCCAGTTCCACTGCCGCACGCATAAAGTGGCGTATCGATGCGAGATTTTCTGATCCGTTGATGCTCTTGTCGTAGACCATGTTTAACACTGGCATTCCCCAGGCGTGCGCCTCATCAACGACGTGCCCAACCAGACGCAAGTTGTGAGAGGCGGTGATAGCGGAGAAATTGGTTTGTACTGATACAGCATCTGCGCCCAGGCGCACTGCCGCCTCCACCGTGGTGACCAGCTGTTTTAAATCTGGCTGTTCATCGGTATTTATCGAACCATTGAGGTGAATAATCAGGCCGCAGTTGAGCTGCCCGCCGATACGCTCTGCAATCCCTTTGTGCAGAACAACGCCGGTGACGGCCTCGGTATTGACCCAGCTGAGCATTTCTTCTGGGCGATTAATTCCGCGAATTGGCCCCATGGTGAGGCCGTGATCCAGAGGAACAATCAGGGCTTTTTCGGATTGGGGGTCGATAAAGCGCTTCCAGCGCCGATTGCGTGCCATTTCAGTCATTGAAATTTCTCCTTTGCTACGAGAGCGGTGGTTACGCGTCGGAGAGCACAGCGCGAATTGGCCGTCTCAAAATTTTGCGTGTGGGAATAGCGCTGGCAACGGCAGCGATGAGTACCACGGCAAATGCTGTCACCAGATAAACAGGGATGACCCAAGCGAGGTCTACAGGTATTGCATTACTGGAGCCCGGTGGCGTCCACATAATCTGCGCCTCACGAACGACCCAAACGATAACGGCCGTTACCCCGATTCCGAGCGTTGCGGCTCCTAGAGCCAGCCAGCTGTTTTCCAGCGCGGTAAGGGTGAGTACAAAGCGTCGGGTAAAGCCCAAACTGCGCAGAGTGGCGAATTCCCGTGCGCGCTGAGAGAAATTCATATAACTCGCATTCAACAGGCTGGTGAAGCCGATAGCACAGGCGATCAAAGCGATGAAATTGAGGAAGCCACCGAGGACTGCCTTGAACTGGTGATAGAAAGCTGCGCGGTCGGACCACAGAAAGACCTCGATATCATTGAGGCCAGCTTGTTTGAAGTGCTCTGCAAGGCGAGCCTGCGCAGCAGTGATATCGGCTTCCTCACTGAGTAGAACGTGGTATTCACTGACATCAGAGGTGTTGAGCAGGGCTTGGGCATCGGCCATGGGCATCACTACGAGACGGTCGTTAATCTCCTTGATGCCCCAGTCCATGATGCCAGTAGGCACTGCGCGAACCGCATTTACACGGGATTTTCCGCGGGTGGTGGCGGTCAGTTCAAGGGGGCCCGGAGGGCAATTGATTGGGCGCGATGCGGGCGTGTCCCCCGGTTGCAATGGCGCGAAGCCCACATCTGGGATTTCGCAGCCGAGGATCGCCGCCAGGCCCTGGCCGAGAATAAGCGGCTGAGCGCGGGTTTCCATCCACAGAGGGGTGCCGGCGACCACGTCGTACTCGTAGGCGGGCCCTTTAATTTTGCGGATTTCTGCCACGTCCTGACCGATTCCGGCGAAGATACTGCTTACTTGTGCATTGGATACCATCCCGGAGATACGCAATATACGGGCGCTGGCGATGACATCTGGATCGGCGCCAAGCACCGAGTTGATATCCCGTTGAATGTCGGCGGTTAGGGGTAGCTGGCCGGCGCCCTCCACTTGGCGGGCCAGATCGGAAGCGGGTCTCTCAATCACCAGGTGGCCCCGCGCTCCCCAGTGCATAAAGGCATCGCGGATCAGCTCCACGCTGGATTGCGTGTAGCCGGCCAACAGGCACAGGGCGAGCACAGAAATACTCATCACCACGAAGGTGCCAAGGGTTTTACGACCCTGGCGCCACAGGTTGCGTAGGGACATTGTCAGCAATAATTTAGCGTTCATGTCTGCTCCTATAGGGTCATTAATGTATCGACGGTAAACAGGCTTTCCGGTGGGTTGGCCGGGGAAACCTGGGCGTACTCCAACACGCTAAAGCGCTCTGGAAAGTTGGCATTAACGATTTTCATACGCGACACAAAGGGTTGCGCCTTGCCCTCTACCTGCACTTGGTTACCGTATTCAAACAGAGCGATTTTGAGCGGTATGCCACTGGCGGTTAGGAACTCAGCCTTCACACCGAGAAGGGTACCTCGGTCGAGGTAGTAGATGATGGATTCATAGGTGGCGCTGTCAGTCGCGGCGGTAAGCATGAGCTTGTAGCAGGGAGTGCCGTCCAGTGTCTCAGTGCCCAGATACTGTGGCGTATAGTCGCGAGCGTACTGGGTGGAGGCGATATCACCGTTGGCGGCTTCTCCTACCAGACGCTGTTGTGGGCTAATACTGACTGGCTTGCGCAGGCCAGGTTTGGCATACCACATTGCTCGGGAGGCAATCAGTATCTTTTCGCCACGGTAGCGCCGCGGTGCAGTGGTCATTGCCAGGGCGCGACCGTTGCGTACGGCGATATCGTAATCGGTGTCGGTAGCGCCGGCGGGGTCTTTAGTATGAATGCGTAGCTTCCACTGGTAGCTGCCCCATCCGCCGCGGGCGAGGTCGGCCGCGCGCAACCAGTGGCGCATGGTTTTCTCATCCGGAGTAGCAGTGATTTCGACTGTCTGGCGCTCCATCGCCTGGGGTTGTGCTGGTAGTAGGGCTACCGCGGCGACAACACTGGCTGAAGCGGCCAATAGATGAGTGAGCGGTACGCTGCGGCGACCTGGACGCACCTCGCCTCCGACTCGCTTACGTGCGGTAAGCAGGGCGCCGAAAGTGATCCCAGCTGTGGCACAGGCAATGGCGCTCAAGGCCCAAACAAATGGTAATTGCAGGTTTAGTGTCGCCGCTTCAGAGATCCTGGGCAGCTGAGTTTCTACGCCTACTATGGCCAGCGTAAACATTGTGATATAGGCAAGTGTGGTGGCAACCACTGCTGCAGCCAGCGTCGTTAAAACGCTTTCTCTGACAAAAAGCCCGGCGATACGCCGACGCCCAAATCCGAGGGAGCGAAGCATGCCAATCTCCCTGATACGATCGGCCACATTCATCGCCACTGTGTGTTGGATAGTGGTAAGGGCGATGGTGAATACCACAATCCCGGTGAAGGCAAACACCATGTTAAAAAAGCCCATAAAACTGGTGTAAAGTTGGCCGATCTGGGGGTGGTCCCAGGTAGTGACCTCGAAATGTCCCGGGACCTGATGCTCGAGCCCAGCGGCGAGTTGCTCGCGGAATGTTGCGCTGTATTCGCGGTTGTCGAGTTGAATCACGACTCGTGACACGGCGTCGGTATCGTACAGGGACTGCAGTAGTGCCAGAGGTGCTTTAAGTCCCTTGTCCTCGATGGCTTCAATGCCGGTAGAAAAGTCACCTAGCAGAGGCGCTTCGATGGCGTTTATGCGATTCGCGTAAGATGCACTGAATAGTTGCAAGTCGGTGCCTTTGGACGGATAGCCCAGCAAATCCTGCAGCTGAGTAGTCAGCAGCAGACCGCCTTCCGGTGGTGGTTTTGTGGCGAAGGGGCTCTGTTCCTGTAGGGCTCTTTCAAAATCCGGGTCGATACCGCGAGCTAGAAATACGGCGTCTTTATTGTCTGCCTGTACCACGCCGACCCCGGCTAGCTGATTCGAGGCTCGAAGGTAGTGTGGCAGTTCAGCACTGATTTGGTGGATTAGTGCCTGTTCTTCACGGTTGAGAGAATACTGCGCCGGGGATGCTGCGAGTTGCTCCGGGCCATCTTTGCGATAGACCTGAACATGGGCATTGGCATCGCGGTAGATCACTACTGAAGCCAGCGATCCTTCTACAAAGCGGATATAGCTGAGGAACATTAGCACAGCGAAGAGGCCGGCAGCGACAGCTATGACTGTTGCCGCCGTACGCCGACGATCGCGGTAGAGATTGCGGAAAGCCATGGACCACATCACGCCACCTCGCTTTCATCAGTTTTTGCGGCGGCCGCCTGCTGTGCTGACTCGATCGAGGCGCTATCGGTTAGGCGTCCATCTCTCAGTTCAACAACACGTTTAACGTGTTGCAACAGGCGCTGGTCGTGGGTTGAGAACACAAAGGTAACTTTGCGCTCGGTGTTAAGTTGCTTCATCAGCCCAACCAGAGAAAGCGCACTGGCTGTATCAAGACTTGCAGTGGGCTCGTCGGCCAGGATCAATTTGGGCTCTGTAACCAAAGCACGGGCAACGGCGACGCGCTGACGTTGGCCGCCGGACAGTTGATCGGGGCGAAAACCGGCAAAGCGAGTGAGGTTGACGGCCGCGAGAGATGCCTGGGCGCGATTGCGCATTTCCGCCTTCGATAATCCATGTAAATAAAGTGGCAGCATCACATTTTCCAGAGCACTCAACACTGGAACCAAGTTGAAGTTTTGAAATATGATCCCGTAGGTGCGGCTGCGCAAAAGATCCAGCTCTCGGTCATTGAGTTTACTTACCGGTTGTCCCGCTACTCGAATCTCGCCAGAGGTGGTGCTGTCCAGACAGCCGATCAGGTTCAGCATGGTGGTTTTACCACTGCCACTGGGGCCAGTAATGGCAACGAAATCGCCTTTCTGTACGGTAAAATTGACACTGTTTAACGCAGTAACTTCGACTTCGCCGAGCTGGTATCGCTTGGTGACAGATTCAAATTCGACCAGGTTCATCTTGTTCTCCTTCCTGTTGTTTTCTGTATTTGTTTTTTCCATTCAGAAAAAGATATCCACTGCCAAGTAGCTGCTATGTGTCACTGGCTGGGTTAACTCCAAGTCTTTACCCGCACGGCTATTGGATAGGCCCAGGTAGACGGTGGTGGTATCACTGGGGCTGTAGGAGATCTCGGCAAATGTACTGGTGCTCGCTCGGTCGAGCCCCTGTAAAAGTCTCGCGGTCAGGCTCCAGCGGCGATCGCCAAACAACTTTGGCCAGTTGGTCTGCAGTAGTGCGTAATGTCGCTGTACATATGGGTGCAGAGGGCGATTGCGGGAGGGGCCGCGGCCGGCGGAGGGGAGGGCCGCAAGTTGCGGATTGAGAAGTTCTTTTTCACTCTGCGCATAGCCGTTGTAAATGAGCTCCAGTCCAGTTTCGGCGCCGGAGCTGGCGCCGTAGCGCAGATTGATAATACCGTCCCAGCGCCAATGGCCACGGTTTTGCGCTAACTCCAAAGCCCCGCCGGTGGACTTTGCATAACCTCGCGATGTCGCCAGCTCGGCGCCAATCGTCCAGGCATCGCCGAGGGTATGTTGGAAATAGCCTCCAACGTAGGAATGGAAGCCCCCACCGCCGGCTGCTACAGCACCAATCGTGGTGATGTGGCCCTCCACCCAGTTCCACTCGGCTCTGGCCATCTGAAAGCTGCCGCCGGTGGTGATACCAGCAACATCGTCCAGACGCGGATCGGCTACTAGAAAACTAGTGCGACCATGTGTGGATAACTCGGTACTGGCATACACCATGGGTTTTCCCGGAATATCTCGGCGAGGGGTTACTGCGCCGTTGTCGGGAAACAGGCGGTTGGTAGGGCTATATAACAATGATGGTCCCCAACCCTGCAGCCGCTTGCCCACGCCGACACGGGCTCCGCCTTTCATTTCGTAGAGCAGGTATCCTTCAGCAAACCAGTCCGGATAGGGATCGGGCATGGAAGCAGGGCGTTCGTCTTCGTCCAGGGTTAAACGGGGTTTCAGAATGATTCGTGTGCCTTCACAGGGACTCTTGCTACAGCGTAATTGCAGGTCTAATCGCAGTTCTGCAGCGTTTCGTCTGGTGTCGTCATCACCCAACAAATCAATCAGTCGCTCCCGTTCATGAATCAGCTGCAGGCTCACCTCGGAGTCACTGGTCCAGGTCTGGGTATTTCCATTGGTATCAAAGGCCCACTCACTTTGGCCTGCGGCAGGAAGGCTTGTAACTGTAGCGATGATTGTGGCAATCAGGCAGGTTCTAGAGCTTCGTTGTGGCACGATGCTTCCTCCCTGGTTGCTCCCTGGGGCTGTTCCAGCAGTGTGTTATAGCGGTTGCGTAGTTGGCGCTTGAGGGTTTTTCCTGTGGCTCCCAAGGGGAATTGTTGCCAGTCAATCAGCCACAAGTGTGTCAGCTGTTGATTCTCAGGGAGCTGCGCGTTGAGGGACTGTCTTAGTGAGTTTACCTCCCGCAGATGCGTATTTGCCTGGGGGGCGATTACCGCAGCCACGACTTCGGAAGCTTCTGGATGGGGACGAACGCCGAATACGCAGGTATCTAGTACGCTCTCTTGTTTAAGGACAATCTCTTCGATCGGCAGTGTGTACACCGGTCCCTTGGCGGTGTGAATAACGTCTACTTCGCGGTCCAAGTGCACTATCTCGCCATCACTGCCTTCCCGTACCATATCCCCAGTAAACCACCAGCCGTCCAAGGTTGATGAGTAAAAGACATCGTGGGCATTCCAGTAGCCATCGAACATACTTTTACCTTTGATCATCAGGCGTCCGACCTGCCCTTTGGCAACTGGCCTACCGTCAGCGTCGGCAATCTTGATCATGGGCCCAAGGGGGGTTTTGCGTCCCACGCGCCGCTCGAAGTGCTTGGTCCAGGGGGTAGCAATACGCAGCAGGGCGGCAATACCCACCTCGCTGGAGCCCAGACCATCTACAAATAGCGATCCACGTACGGGAATACCCAGACGTGTAAAAAAGGAACCATGGGCGATAAAGGCACGTTGCTGAACTTCGTGGCTTGCGTCTGCGGTGGTACCCCAAATACGCACGCTATCCATCGATTGGTCCAACACTCCGGATTCCATTAGTCGTGTGTAAGTAATGGGAAAAGCAAAAAAAACCGTAGGTTTACGCTCGTGTAGTTGGTGGATAAGGCCGTCAGCTTCGAGATTCTCATCGAGAATCACATGCATCCCCATCAGCAGTACCCCGTGCAGATAGAGATGAGAAACTTGATGGTTGAGTGGTAGGGCGAAGCAGGCCAGATCGCGGGTGGAGATCGGGTTGAATAACACGATAGAACGGAGTGATTGAGCGATACCTTCCTGTTTCAGGATTACCCCTTTGGGTACCCCGGTAGTTCCGGAAGTATGCACAATATACAGTGGGTCAGCGGCGCCACGAGGACATTCGGGTACGGCTGATAAAGGTTCCTGTAACAGCGCGGGCAGACTGTGAACCTGTGCAGTTTGACCGCTGTCGTGTAGAGGCGCATCAGTCAGGACGACTCGTTCCAGTCCTTGTTGCAGAGGACCCTTGTTGCCGAGCGCGACCAACTTTTGCCAGCCGCTGCGATCACTGATCAACAGCTTCACACCTATTCGTGCCAAATAACCTTTGGTGATATCCGGTGCGACCTTGCCATTAATCGGTACCGCTATGGCACCTATACGCAGGGCGGCAACTGAAAACAGGAAATAGTCGAACTGATTGGTTTTGTAGATAGCGACTCGGTCTCCCCCTCTCACTCCAAGTTGATACCAGCAGGCGGAAAGTGTTTTCACCGTGTCGAGTATTTGTGCTGCACTCCAGTGTTGCTCCCGTGTCCAGGCCAGTGGTCGGGTTAACTCAATCAATTCCCGCTCTCCATGTCGGCGGGTGGCGAACTCCAGTGTGCGATCAATGCGATCATCCCAGGTGGCCAGCAGTGTCAGGCGTCCGACATAGCCAAGGCGGAGGATGACGAACATCAGGTACCCGAGTATCAGGGCGGCGAAAGTTATGATTGCGTAGGTCATGGTGGTATCAACTCAGAGGCGCAGGGGACAGTTCGTCCAGAAGGGACCGCAGTGCATCCAGAAAAGGTGCTACAAACTCCTCGCGGATGTCATTGAATGCTGAACGGCGATACACCAGGTCAAGCTGCATTCGGCCGTTCACGGTGGGGGTGTAAAGAATGAAGTCGTAAGGTGGCACCAAACAGCCAAACCCCACATAGCTTTGTGTTTTATGGTGGTCTGAACCAAAGGAGGAGAAGTCCTCATCTATTCGACCTGGATTTGAATAGCAGGCATTGGTGCCTAGACACAGGTTGAGTAGGCGGCGCGCCAAGCTGTGCAAAGGGCGTAGCCGCAGAATTAACAGTAACGTTTCCAAGCGGGCGAGCTCGGTACTCACTTGGCCATCACTTCGCGCCAGCGTCATGGCGCTGTGCATATTTTTGACCAGGGCTTGGGTATCCTGTCCCGCTCGCAACCTGATGGGACTGGGGACCAGGTAGTTACGAAAGCTGTGATCGTAGCGTTTGTCGATCAAGCGACGCAGGCTGACTGCGCAGGTTATGCGCAAATAACCGGAGCGATAGTTGCCGGTATTTTCCAAAAGTCGGGCGAGCGCTGTGCAGAGCAGTGTATTGATGGTTACTCCACTGCTTTTGGCCGTGCTGATAAGATGATTTTCCAACTCCCTGGGCAATAGACTCTGAAAAAAGTCGAGTCGGCCAATTTCGTGATTGCTTTCGTCTGTCTCCCATCTCTGCCCCTTTAATTTCACAGGCATCCCCTTGTCCTTACGCAGCAGATCAGTGGCAACACTGACCAGAGCGCGCAGCCATCGGTGGCCGCGATGTAGGGGACGGAACCAGTCGGGACGAATTTCAGGGAGGGGGGCGTAAGGGAGTGGTCGGCCCGGATCAATTTCAGCGGGTATTCCGCTGATATGGGCGTAATGATCAATGATGGAGCGCAGGAGAAGACAGTCACTGCGCGCATCGGCAACGCCATGATGGCTGCTGAGATACACGCAGGAATTTTTATCTTTGCTGCCATTAACCAGCAATACCTGCAGTGGCGGTCGGTTGCGCCACTGCAGTCGATGTCTCGAGCTGAAGTCCATCAACAGCAGGCGAAAGTCGGGGTCGTTAAAGTCGCAGGGGCCCAGGTATTCCCTGTGGTGGACCCATTGGGTCCCGGCTGTGTCTACTTCTTTTAGCAGGGTTCCATCGGGGCGAGTGCGCAACAGAGGTATTTGTAGGACCGCCCGTTGCACACTCTGCTCCATAACTTCGGGAAGTAGGCGCCCACTGACGATCAAGATCTGGTTGGTGTTGACGTTGGCCAGCTCACCCAGATGCACAAAAAATTCCGCCATGGAGTCGATTGGCCGGGGGGTGGCAATGGCTATATCGGTTGCTGTTGATGCACTGAAACTATTCACGGTGATGCCCTCAGCCGACTTGGGCGACTGCTGTTTCGGGTACCTTGCTCACTTCGGTGGTACTAGGCTTGTCCGCATACCAAGAGCAAAGTGCACGGACTTCTTCTTCCCTAAGGGGCTTTACTGGATCTTTCCGCCCAGTGGCTGCATCCAGTCGTGAGCGGTCAAATCGCCACTCTATGCGCACGAAACGTTGGTTGAGGCGCACTGCTCGATCAAACTTCTGCTCAATAGAGGTAGTAGGTGAGCCCAGATGCGCTCTGATGCCTGCCACGCTTGCCCAGATTTCCACGAGCTTTTCTGCTGGCACCTCTACGCCACCCGCACAGTGAAAAACCTCAAACTCACCGGCATCTTCGTTGCGTAAAGTCAGTGAGCAGGCGTCGGCACAGAGTTGGTCGACACTAACCAGGTCGAGGCGGGGTTCTGGCAGAAGATCAACAGCAAGATCGCATTTGCCAGCGTTAGCGACCGCGAGCATGGCATCCTGGAACATATAGAACCCAAAGCCATTGCGGTGCACCCAATGGGTGTGGCGGTGTCCGACCACGACACTGGGGCGGAATATGGTGACTGGCAGCCGGTTGCGCAATGCGAGCAGGTGTAGGGATTGCTCGGCGCACCACTTGGTGGTTTGATAGGTGTTTACCATCTGGCTGAAAGGATGCAGTTCTTCCTTGACCCGGCCACCAGCCATGCCTGCTACATAAGCGGTGGAAACGTAATAGAAGCGGCGACAGTTTGGAGCCAGTTGCTGTACGGTTTCGTAAAGTCGTGCGCTGTTGCCCACATTGGTATTGATGGCAGTTTCGAGTTTATGCGGGGAATAACTCATCTCGGCTGCTACGTGCCAAACTTCGGTGACCCCAAGGAGATCGGTAGTGGCTAGGGTGGTTTCCAGTTTGCTGAAATCCGTATTGATGATTTGCAAGTGGCTTTCCACGGCGCCGCTCACATCCAGTTGGCAGCCATGAGCTGCAGTGAGAACAGCGTTGATCGTGCGCATGCTATCTGGGTCGTTGCGGGATAGGGCTATAACCTTTACGCCGCGGGCGAGAAAATTTGCGGCTAGTGCGCTGCCCACAAAGCCGGTTGCGCCGGTAATAAGTACCTGGTGCACTTTCGCACTCCTTATGTTTCCGAGTATTTCCGATCGGTGGTTGAGGAGGCGCCGGTCAAAGAAAAGCGCCTCCGGCAGGAAGAAATCAGAGTTCGATGATATGTTCGTCGACCTTGACGCCAACGTGGCGCCCTGGCTCAGTGCCAAAGCCGAGGACGCGGTCACCGGGTTTTAATTCGGTAACATTCAGTGGCTTGGCCTCATCGGAGAACACTCGTACATGCCAGTCGTCTTGCATGATGATGTTCACTTTACGGTCTTGTGGGAATGTGGCTTCGATCAGCAGCAGGGGACGGATTTCGGTTTTGGTGCGTCCGACGTAAACCTGGCGGGTCTCACCGCGGGAGTTCACAGTGGTTAGCTGACTGCCAGCGCGTAGCTCACTGATATAGCTGGTGCGATCATTGCTTTGGAACACGTAGCTGTGGACCGATGCAGCATTGATGCGGAAGGGGCGCAGTTCCATATAGGGCAGGTGGAACACTTCAGGACAGCACAGGATGCCGCCAGTAGAGGTGGAACCCACCAGGATCCCCTCATCCGGGTTGAACATATGGGTGGTGTCGATGCAGGCTCGATAACCGAGCCCCAGATGGGTGATACGGTCGATAGTACCCACTTCAATGTCGACCTTTGGTGAGTCCTGCGCATCCATTTTATTGGCGAAGCGATCAAACTGCGCCATGGTTGTGAACGAGGCTAGCACGCCATCACTGCCCAGTTCGAGAACGCCGAGTGCGATCACGGCATCATCGACATCCTGATGCACTTCCTTCAGTAATACGGTGTTGGTCTTGTGCAACTCGGCAATCACCAGTTCCAAAGGAATATTGGTGGGATCTTTAAAAGACACCATCAGGTGATCGTAATGCATGCCCTGATGGAAGGAGGTGTGCAAACTGGCTGCATTATCCACATGTATACGCAGGCTGGTTCGGAAGCCTCCCTCGCTGGCTGCTACCAGTACCTGGGCTTCATAGCTGGAGACTACTGGTGTCTTGTTATTGGCAGAAAATTCCTCGAGGCGCTTATTGAATTTTTCCCACTCTTCACTGTTCTCCAGGTGCAGAATCCGTTGCAGCCTGGGGGAAGTGGCTTCATTCAAGCTGTCAAAATTATCGGCATAGAGAACGATACCGTTATAGCGGCCTTGACCGAGACGCTGCAAAATAGCTTTGCGGGTTTCCTCGTCCAGAGAATTTAACACCTTGGAGTCGTACCAAAGTACATGCTCACGATTTTCCCGCACTTCTGTAGTCGCTGGGAACAGTGCATTGTTGGCGGGTGGTAATGGCTCCAGTGGCGTTGTTGGTTCGAGCTTTGCTTGCGTAGCTTTGGCAGAGGCGCCTTTGCGAGAATTTTTTGTGGTAGCAGGGCGTTTGCTCTCAACTTGTTCCATGTCGGTTTCCTGGTGACGGTTGAAAATCTTTGCGTAGCTGACAGAGGGAATTTGAATGTGGCCCATAAAAATCAGGGCGATTGACAGAATAGGAGACTGCAAAACAGCACCTGTCGATTGCTTCCCTGCATCAGGCCAGCGGCCATCGATGTCGGCCAATAGACTAAGTTGGGGGGATGGAAGCGTCACCTAGCAAAAGTGTTAGGTGTTATTGTCTGGCGCCTCTGTTAACTCCTTTTTGAGACTCCTATTTGCAGGTGGAGTTATCTTGCTCAAAGGTCCAGTTAAGTGATGTTGCAACTCGCTATGCTGGGATTTTGGTGATGTGGGGTTTGGCTATGCGTACGTGTTTTTGTTTGCAAGTAACCAATATAAATTTAATGTTGAGTAGTACAGTGATGAATCTTTTGAACAAAGCGTCTGTGGCAAGGTAGCGTTAATATGGCGTTGAATTGATCTAGGCTAAATAAGTGGCCTCGTCTATCTATATAGTTGCCGCTGTGCTTGTTGGCGTGGTTTGGCAGTTAGCCGCGCGAGAAATAGTTTTCAGATCCGATTAGTGATTACTAATTAGCAGATATTAATTCTGAGATGCGGATTTGCGGCAGGGGGAGTTGTGTGACTTGAGTCACGCGTACTAACCAGATGTGCCCTTGTATGCCACCATAGGGGCCCCCTAAACTTACCGCTCGCGGCAGCGGTGCGCCGCCTTAGAAAAATAGAGCAAATAATGAGTAGCAACGACACTATCCGACTCCTCCTGATTCACGATACCCCGTCTGAGGCACAGCGCCTGGTAAGCATGTTGCATAATGCGGGCCGACCCAACCGGGCCCAGCATGTTGCCAGTGAAGCGGTTTTTACCCGGTTGCTACAGGATAAAACCTGGGATTTGGTGATTGCCGCAGAAGGCAGCACCCAGGTTCCTCCAGCGATAGCCCTCCGTACTATCAATAAGCTGCAAAAAGATGTGCCGGTGATCATGCTGACTGAGCGTAGCGGTTCCCAACCGGTAGTTGAAGGGTTAAAACAAGGCGCGCGGGATGTAGTGACAGTAGATGAAGACCAGCACTTGTTACTGGTGATCCAGCGGGAGATGCTCGGCCTCGACAACCGCCGCCAGGCGCGCCTGCATGACCGCCGTTATCACGCTACCCTGCGCCGCGCCAAGGAACTGCTGGACAGCTCCAAGGATGCGATCGCCTATGTTTCCGACGGTTTGATCGTCTACGCCAACGATTCTTTTGCCGAAAGGTTTGGCCATGACAGTGGAGAGGATGTCGAGTATCAGCCACTGATCGATATGCTCACGGAAAATGAGCAGGAAGGAGCGCGGGAGTTTCTCAAGCGCTGCGCGATCGACAACAATGAGGTTGAGGCCAGGGAGTGGAAGTTTACCGCCAGGACACTCTCTGGAGACCCATTGCCGACCCGGGCTGAAGTGCTCAGTACCACCTATGAAGAGGAGCGTTGCCTGCAGATCCGTATTGCCACACGCCGTGGTGACACCGAGCAGTTGGAAGCCCAACTGAGCGATATCAAATGCCGCGACCCACTCACTGGCTTGTTTAATCGCCAGCACTTTTTGCAGTTACTCGATTCCACGATTAAATCCGCGGCGGATTCCCGCCGCACTGGCGGTTTGATGTATATCCAGGTGGACCGCTTTGCTGAAGAAGTGCAAAAAGTGGTGGGAGTGGCTGGCGCAGATGCATTGCAGAAGGCTATGGCCGAGCTGCTGCAGGGGTGCCAGCGCAGTGGTGATACCCTGGCGCATTACAGCGATGACAGCTTCTGCCTACTAACGCCTGACACCACACCGGATAGTATCGAGCAACGCGCGCGAGATATGCTTAAGAAAATCTCCGACACTATCTTCGATGCCGATGGCAAGACCCAGCAGATTACTGTCTCTATTGGCATATCCTTGCTCAGTGAGGCCTCTAGCGGTGCCCAGCAAGTGCTGGAACAGGCACAGGTGGCACATAAGCAGGCCCTCGGTGAGGAGGGGAAGGGCGGGAACTTTGCCCTGTATGAGCCGGATACTGATAGCGGTGCAGATGCGGATACCTACCATCGAGCGCGGGTGGTACAGGCCCTGGAGGAAGGCAACCTGAAGCTGCTATACCAGCCGATCCTGAGCCTGCAGGGTACCGGTGAGCAGATGTATGAAGTGCTGGTGCGTATGCTTGATGACAAAGAAGAGCTGGCGCCGCTGGCTTTCCTGCAGGAACTGGGCGATGCCGGTCTCTCCGCCAAGATGGATCGCTGGGTAATTCTTACTGCGATCAAGGCTGCCGCTGCGGCCCGCGCGGAGGGTAAGGATGTATCGCTGATGCTACATATGACCACCGCTTCCCTGGTCGATACGAGTTTGCCCGCCTGGCTGGGGGTGGCTTTCAAGGCCGCCAAAGTTCCACCAAGCACGGTGATTTTCCAGTTGCGCCAGGAGGATATCACCAGCAATCTGCACGCAGCGCGTGATTTCACCACCCAGGTGCAGCAGCTCGGTTGCCGTGTGGCTGTGTGCCACTTCGGTACCGGCTTGAGTCCCTTCAAAGCGCTGGAACATGTAAAGGTGGATATTGCCAAGGTAGATCCGTCGTTTGTGCGTGAAGTCCAGGACGAGGGAGAGAGCAGCGAATCTTTAGCCGGACTGGTACAGCGATTGGGTGAGGCAGAGACCAAGGTGATTGTGCCCCATATCGAGCAAGCCAGTATGTTGCCCACCCTGTGGCAAACCGGCACTGATTATATCCAGGGCTACTATGTGCAGGCTCCGGCGGAGGAAATGAGTTTCGACTTTAGTCTGGATTAATTCCCGCTAGCCTATATCGCTAAAAAAAGCGCGCTTCCCATCGGGTTGCGCGCTTTTTTTCACAGGACCTAGCTCTGTAAGGTCATACGTTGTAGCGGTTGCGCAGGGCAGCGATAGCATTACGAGCCAGGGCGCCATATTCAGGCGCAGGCGCCGGTGCATTCTCCGGGGCTGTGCTCTCGCTCCATGCGCGCTGTACGTGGTTTTGGCCGGCCTTCTGCTTGTACATCCTCGCCAGTCTAGCGTTGTAGCTCTTACTGGTAACGGTATCCACATGGTACCAGTGGGCCTGGGCACGGGAGTGGGAAACATCCATCAACAGGTAGCCGCGCTGGGTAACATTGACCCATTTTAAGTGCGGAATTAATCCGTCCATGGCGATCGCGGCTACGTCAGTAAGATGTGACTTATCGAGGAAGCTGGAGGTTACGCCGGGAGTTACAAATTCTCCCCCGAGAGCGCCGCGGCCGGTAAGGCGTCCGTATTCGAGAATGCTGAATGGGTTACTGGCCAAGTCCCAGGCCCAGGAACTGTGGATATCTCCGGTGAGCACAAAGAAGTTTTCGATGTTGTTGTTGGCAATGTGATCGAATAACCGAGTACGGGAGGCAGTATAACCATCCCACTGGTCCATGTTGATGGAGAAATCCTTGGCCAGGGTGAGCTGCGCCATCATCACCTGTTGCCCGAGTACCCGCCAGCGTACACCGTCCGATTGAGATTGGGTGAGGCCGCGGTACAACCATTCTTCCTGCTGTCGGCCGAGTAAGCTGCGCTCTGGATTGTCGGCGGTTTTCTGGTCAAACCAGTTGGCCTGTTCATCCCGTGCGGCGATGCGGGTATCCAGCATCATCAGGTCCATCAGGTTGCCGTAACGGAAACTGCGGTAAATGGCCCTATCCCCAAACAGGTCCAGAATGCCGTTGTCGCGGATGGGCATCCACTCAAAGTAGGCCTTATTTGCCACTGAGCGACGCACATACCAGTCACCTTCGCCATCTTGGGGATCGTGGTTTTCTGCCCCACCGGCCCAGGCATTGTTTGTGGTTTCGTGATCGTCCCACACACAAATAAACGGGTGTTGGCGATGGACTTCCTGCAAGTCGGGGTCGGAGCGATACTGGGAGTAGCGCAGGCGATAATCCTGGATATCCACCATTTCCTTCGCGGGGATAGGTTCGCGTCCAAGCCCGGTGCCAGTGCCGAAGCCGCCAGGGCCGTATTCATAGATGTAGTCACCCAGGTGCAGTACCACATCCAAATCGGAACGCTGGGCGATTTCACGGTAGACGTTGAAAAAGCCCATGGGATAGTTGGAGCAGCTGGTAACGGCAAAACGCAGGCGGTCCACGTGGCCTACCGGCAGGGTTCTGGTGCGCCCTACTGGAGAGTCCATATTGTTGGAGTAGAAGCGGTAGTAGTAAGTGGTCCCAGGTTGCAGTCCGCTGGCATCCACCTTGATGGTGTAGTCCACCTCGGGCCCGGTCAGGCCGTTGCCGCTGTTCACCACCATCGCCATTTCCGGATCCAGGGCGATTTGCCAGCTATAGGGCACCTTGGACTGGAATAAAGGGTCTTCCGATGGGGTAATTCTGCTCCAGAGAATCACGCGATCGGCCAGGGGATCACCGCTGGCAACGCCGTGCTGGAAGGGCTGCTGGCCGGAGCCGTAGGCTTTTAGAAGTGGCAGGGATGCCAGGCCGGCGCTGGAAAATTGCAGAAATCGCCTCCGGGACAGAGACATAGTGCTCTCCTTTTTATGTGCTTGTTATAAAGGACACGCAGTCTGTCTTCGAAAGGTGAACGCTTTGTTAATTTTCAGTCAGATTTTTTCTTAAGCAGCTCAATTAGTCGGTAAATTCGTCCGCAGCTAGCTAAAGTGAGACTTTTGTCTATTTTGAGAGCTTTAAAAAGCATGACTGTCGGCCTGAGGATACTTTGGGGGATGACCTTAGGGCTGTTACCGCCGTCGATTAACTCCCTATCATTCCGCATCTGTGCACTCTCGGGTATGCTGTGTCGCGATTAAAAACAGAACACCCTGGGAGTAGATCCATGTTGCCCCGCTTACTTTGCACCAGCCTGATTGTCGGCGGCCTCGCCGTAGCCGGTGGGTGCTCTAAGACCGAGCCGTCTAAAGTCGAAGCTGAGAATGCAAGCGCGTCGGTAAAAGCAGCCGCCGTGATTGAAAAGAAAAGTGCCGCTGAGAAGGCGCCTGAATCCGGTGTGGATTACCACTCCTTTGCCAACAGCAATGACTACCAGGTACAGCACCTGGATCTGGACCTGACTGTAGACTTCTCCCGCAAGGTTCTCGAGGGCGAAGCCAAGCTGGACTTCAAGCGCCTCAACGACAAGAACCTGCCGATGGTGCTCGACACCCGCGAGCTGGAAGTGGTTTCTGTTTCAGTCAATGGTGCGCCGGTGAAGTTCTCCATGGGTGAGAAAGACAGCCATCTGGGCACCCCGCTGAATATTGAGCTGCCGGAAGATGCCAGCAGCATCACTATCCGCTACCGCACAGCGCCGGGCGCCTCTGGCGTACAGTGGCTTGAGCCCCAGCAAACCGCTGGTAAGAAGCATCCGTTCCTGTTCACCCAGGCCCAGGCGATCCACGCGCGCAGCTTTATTCCGCTACAGGATTCCCCGAAAGTTCGTATCACTTACAACGCCACCGTTCGCACCCCAAAAGAACTGCGCGCGGTCATGAGTGCCAACAACGACCCGCAGGCGGCCATAGATGGTGTCTACGAGTTTGAAATGCCCCAGCGCATTCCCTCTTACCTGATCGCCCTGGCGGTTGGCGACCTGCAATTCAAACCTATGGGCGAGCGCACCGGTGTCTACGCCGAACCCTCCATGTTGGAATCTGCAGCGGCGGAGTTCGCCGATACCGAATCCATGCTGGAAGTGACCGAGAAGGCCTACGGCCCCTACCACTGGGATCGTTACGACCTGCTGATCCTGCCGCCCAGCTTTCCCTTCGGCGGTATGGAAAACCCACGTCTGAGCTTTATCACCCCGACCGTAATTGCCGGTGACAAAAGCCTGGTGGCCCTGATCGCCCACGAGCTGGCCCACTCCTGGTCCGGTAACCTGGTGACCAATGCCAGCTGGCGTGACCTATGGCTGAACGAAGGCTTCACCACCTACCTGACCAACCGCATTATGCAGTTTGTCTATGGTGACGAGCGTTACCAGATGGAAATGGCCCTGGGTTATGACGATCTGCAAGCGGACCTCGCGGACAAAGAGCCCCGCGATGAGATTATGGCGATCGACCTGCGTGGCCGTGACCCCGATGAAGTCTTCTCCAATATTCCCTACGAGAAAGGTTCCCTGTTCCTGTATGAGCTGGAGCAGAAAGTGGGTCGCGAGGCGTTTGACCGCTTCCTGATGGAGTACTTCAACCACTTCTCCTTCCAGAGCATCACCACCGAGGACTTCGTCAAGTACCTCGACAAGACCCTGCTGGTTGAGCACGCCGATAAACTGGACCGCGAGCGTATTCACCAGTGGATCTTCGAGCCGGGTATTCCCGAAGGTGCACCACACCCGCAGTCCGATGCCTTCAGCAAGTTGGACCCGGTGCGTCAGCAGTGGCTGGACGGCAATTTGGCGGCGAAGGATATCGATACCAAAGGCTGGACCTTCCATCAGTGGAAGTATTTCCTCGATGGTATGCCGGAAAAGCTGACGGAAGCGCAATTGAAGGAACTGGACAGTGCCTTTGGCTTGACTCAATCCCGCAATAATGAAGTGGCCTTCAGCTGGCTGATGATCGCTGTGCGCAATGACTATGAGCCGGCCTTCGATCGCCTGGAGAACTTCCTCACCAGTATCGGCCGCAACAAGTTCCTGCGCCCGCTGTATCGCAATATGGTTGAGTCTGGGAAAAAGGATGTGGCTGCACGCATTTTTGAGCGTGCCAAGGCAGGGTATCACCCGCTGACGGTGAAAGTGAACAGTCTGGTTATCTACGGTAAAAAAGAGGGCTGACCTTCTTTTTACCGTCCCTGCGATTCCGGTACTCTGCCGGAATCGCGCTTTTTATATATCGCTTCAGTGCAATACTAGCTGAGAAATCTCTACGCTAAATTTCCTTTAAGATTCTATTTTTGGCTACTCGCGTGGTTGCCTGTCTCTTAACAAAACTTATCTTGTTTGGTGCGAGGCACGGGTGAAAATCACCGTGTAATCTCTTGTGTAGCAAAGCTGAACAAATTGGTACGAAAAGAAGATTCTTACGTCAATTTTCTGGCATAAAAATCATTAAACTGCTGTTCAAAGTGGAACCCTTTGCGTACCCTGCAGCTCGAATAAAAATCCATTTAGGCAAAGGGAGGTACCTATGTACAGACGGATTTTAATATTGGCTTTTTTCGCCTGTGTGGCTGCAGGTTGTGGCCATGAGCCCAGTGCTTGTTCGGATGACAGCAAGCCGCGCCCATTCCCTTTTCCCCACGCGATTATTTGATCCCTTTATTGGGGCGGCCTTAAGGCTGCCCCAGCTTGGCAATTTGCTGGTCATTAAGACCAAACAGGTAAAGTGCAGCATCCAGTCCGAATAAGGTGATAGCCTGCGGCGCCTCAAGGCGAACTTTTGGCTTCGGGTGAATCGCGATACCCAGAGCACCCAGGTTTAACATGGGGATATCATTGGCTCCATCTCCAACCGCGACCACTTGTTCCAGCGGCAGCCCCATATCCCTTGCTATTTCCTCCAGCAACAACCGCTTACGCATTCCGTCCACGATAGGTTCAATCACCTCACCAGTGAGTACGCCCTCGGCAAATTCCAGTTCATTGGCGTATATCAAGTCTACAGCGAGACGTTCCTTCTGCAGGAAATTGGCAAAGTAGGTAAAGCCACCGGACAGAATGACGGTCTTGCAGCCAAGCTCACGCAGGCAGTGCAATAGTTTTTGTGCCCCTTCTTTTAGGAGCAATTGTTGAGCGATTTCTGCCAAGCGCTGTTCAGAAAAACCTTTGAGTAGCGCCATACGTTTTTTGAAGCTATCTCGGAAGTCCAGCTCGCCGCGCATCGCGGCTGTGGTGATGGCCGCTACCTGATCGCCGATACCGGTAATCTTGGCCAGTTCGTCGATAACCTCGGCATCAATTAGGGTGGAATCCATATCAAAACCTGCCAGTGTCGGTACTCTCTGGCTGGCGCTGTCCTGTAAAACCAGGTCGGCTCCGATTTCCTCGGCCAGTTGCAGGCAAGCGAAACGTGCTGGGGAAAACTCCAACTCAGCATTAAGCTGGAGGCGAATTACCATGCACTCATGCCGGTGGGCGAGAGTGTCGATAGCGTTGATTTGCCATTGTTGTTCGGCACAAAACTCTAGTACGCGTTGTAGCTGTGTCAGGGTAGCGGCTGGGCTCAGAAGGGTTAGGCACCAGAGGGACTCTACGGCTGATGGTGTAGTGCTGGGTAAATTCAGCTCACAACTGGTGGTATCCGGGAAAGGGGCAGCACCCATGTATTCAAGCCCTAATCGCGCATAGTCGCCACTATAAGTAAGGTAACGCACAGAGCAATCTAGGGGTGACTGGGTAATTTGTGCCAGAGGCAGGTGAAATTCTTGTGCTCTAGTCTCGTTACCCATGGCGCAGCTCTCCAATTTTATTCTATAAGCGACGGATTATAGCGCTAGCTGTAATCTTCGCTAAAATCAGCGCCGCAACGCAAAGACCAGTTTATTAGCTGGAGATTAAAAGTTGTTGTGGAACTATTTTGACGCCGGATCAACAAACGGCACAGGAAATTACAGCGCGCATTAATGGGCCTGTAAGGCGATTAAAATAGCGCCGTGGCCACAGGCCGTCGCAAAGTAATAAGAAACAAGGCAAGGTATTTCAGCCGCTTTTTATGTCTGTATCGATAATTTCTCTGTTGCGCAAGTTGCCGGAACAGTTTGCACGTCTATCTAAACGTATTCGCCAGCGCCTGCTGGCCGTAGCGATCTGGGTGATCCTGGCCGTATTCTGCAGCGCTGCTCTCGGTCATTACTATGGGCAGCGGCATGCTGACGCAGTGGAGAAAGACCGGGCCTCGGCGCAAGCTGCTGCCAGTTTTCTCGCTGGGCAGAGCCTGGAGCGTATCGTTGCTGATGATCGAATCAGCATGCAGCTATTGGCCCGGCAGTTATTAGAGCTACCTGCCGTCACTGGCATCGCTATTGAAGATGTGGAATCCAATAGCCTGGCAGAAGTAGGTGATCTGAAAAATGGTGAGACCATCAGTGTGCCAGTTGTATTGCACGATAGTATCGCCGGCAATGTTACCGTGGCCCTGGCTCCCGGTACGGATGTTACTTTTCCTTGGGCCAGTCTGTTGCTGACCCTGGTCTTTGCATTGCCTTTCAGTGCAGTGGCGGCACTGATGGCAGGGGGCTTCTCCGCACCGCACAGTCTGCCTTCTGAAGAGTCTCACGCATCGGTGAATATTCCTGAAGAAAAAGGGGACTCCATAGGCCTTTACCTGCGCCCCCTGAATTGGGCTCAGTTGACCAACCAACTGAGCCGCAGCGCGCTCGAGGGAATACAGCGGGAGCTGGATGGGCGTATGCAGCTACTGCGCCGAATTTACGGCGCCCACCCTTTGAGTAGCGCTGGGCCGCAGGTTGGCCTGGGGTTTTCCGGCACCGATGCGGCCTTTCGCGCGGTCTGCTGTGGTCTATTGTTGCGGGAGATGCAGAGTGTCAGCCGAGCCACTGGTCTGAAGCTGGCCCTGGCTGTGGCACCTTGCGAGCCTGGCTCGCCGGACTTCTCCGCTGAACAGCTGCTAAATCAATCTCGTGGATTGTTCCTGCATCCGGAGCTGCTGGAGGAAACCTCCCTGGCTGGACGCATCGAGCACCATGGCGCTGGCTGGAACCTGGAGGTTACGGGGCTGACGCCCTCCTATCAAAAGTTGCTAAACAACCAGTTGCAACAACTATTGGGCGCCTGAATACCTACCGCTGGTCACAGCGGCGAGTAAATGACCCGTTTGCTCTCCGTAGTTATTTTTTGGTACATGCCTTACGTTTACGTTAACGTAAACTCTTGTTAGGCTTGGTTGCGTCTCGAGGAAGTACTTATGAAAGCCAAAGCCAGTATTGTAGAGCCCCATAGTTACAGTATTTCGGAGCTGGCCCGGGAATTTGATATCACCACCCGCGCCATCCGTTTCTATGAGGACAAGGGACTGCTCAAACCTGAGCGGCGCGGCCAGACCCGTGTCTATAGCCCTGAGGAGCGGGTACGGCTGAAGCTGATTTTGCGCGGTAAGCGCTTGGGTTTCTCCCTGGATGAGAGCCGCGAGATTATCGATATGTACGATCCCGCTCATGGCAATGTGGAGCAGTTGCAGCGCCTGCTGGAGCGCATTGCCCAGAAGCGTGCACTGTTGCAGCAGCAGCTGCGAGATATAGAAAGCCTGATGGGGGAGCTGGACGAAGCCGAGGTCCGTGCACAAGCGGCCCTGGTGAAGAGCCGCAGAGAGGACAACCCCTAAACCAAAATCCTGAAAATTTCGGCAAGTGTGCGATTGCCGGCGACCTCCAGAGGTTTTACGGGGGCGCCTGATGTAACGGGCAGTCGCAGCCAATTCAATTAAAAATCGCAAATTTAACGTGGAGTCACTATGAATACCTCCTACCCAACCCTGAATTTCGGTCTCGGTGAAGACATCGATATGCTCCGTGACATGGTCTACAAGTTCTGCCAGGCGGAGCTGGCCCCGCGCGCGGCGCAGATCGATGAAGACAACCTGTTCCCAGCGGACATGTGGAAAAAGTTTGGCGAGCTGGGTCTGCTGGGCATGACCGTGGAAGAGGAGTTCGGCGGTTCCAATATGGGTTACCTGGCACACGCTGTGGCCATGGAAGAGATTTCCCGCGCCTCCGCTTCTGTGGGCTTGTCCTACGGTGCCCACTCCAACCTGTGTGTAAACCAGATTCGCAAAAATGGCACCCGCGAGCAGAAGCTCAAGTACCTGCCCAAGCTGTGTTCCGGTGAACATGTAGGCGCACTGGCCATGAGTGAGCCCAACTCCGGTTCCGATGTGGTGAGCCTGCAGCTGCGCGCGGAGAAGCGCGGCGATCGCTTTATTTTGAACGGCAATAAAATGTGGATCACCAACGGCCCGGATGCTGATACCTATGTGATCTACGCGCGCACCGAGCCGGGTATCAGCTCCGGCGGTATTACCGCATTTATTGTTGAGCGCGGTTTTGCCGGTTTTTCCCAGGCACAGAAGCTCGACAAGCTGGGTATGCGCGGTTCCAACACCTGTGAGCTGGTGTTCGAAGACTGTGAAGTGCCGGAAGAAAATATCCTCGGTGAACTGAACGGCGGTGTACGCGTATTGATGAGCGGTCTCGACTACGAGCGCACCATTCTCTCCGGAGGCCCTGTCGGTATTATGCAGGCCTGCCTGGATGTGGTGGTTCCCTATATTCACGAGCGCAAGCAGTTCGGCAAGGCCATCGGCGAGTTCCAGCTGATGCAGGGCAAAATCGCCGATATGTACGCTGACCTGAATGCCAGCCGCTCTTACCTGTACGCTGTGGCCCGGGCTTGTGATCGCGGTGAGGACTCGCGCAAGGACGCCGCCGCTGTAATCCTGTTTACTGCGGAGCGCGCAACCCAGATGGCCCTGCAGGCTATCCAGACTTTGGGCGGCAATGGCTACATCAACGAGTACGCTACCGGTCGTCTGCTGCGCGATGCCAAGCTCTACGAAATCGGCGCGGGCACTTCTGAAGTGCGCCGTATGCTGATTGGTCGCGAGCTGTTTAAAGAGACCCGCTAAGGCTGGGCATTTCTTCTCGCCGCCGACGCCTGTCGGCGGCAGCTGTCTCCAGCCGGGCACTGCGGCAATAAGCTGCGCCCTGTGGAGGTCTTTTCTCCGGGAAAGTGAATCGGACTTTATGAATCAGTTGCAGAGCAAAATAAACACGCGCGATGCCGCCTTTGGCGAAAACCGCGAGCAGATGCAGGCGCTGGTGGCAGACCTGCGCGAGAAAGTGGAAGCCATCGCCCAGGGCGGCGGCGAGCGCGCAAGGGAAAAACACCTGGCGCGAGGAAAATTATTGCCGCGGGACCGTATCGATGCGCTGCTCGATCCGGGTAGCCCTTTTATGGAATTTTCCCAGCTGGCCGCTCACGAGGTTTATGGTGAAGATGTCCCGGCCGCGGGCATTATTACCGGCATCGGTACAGTCTCCGGTCAGCCCTGTGTGATAGTGGCCAACGATGCCACGGTAAAAGGTGGAACCTATTACCCCCTCACAGTAAAAAAACACCTGCGTGCGCAGACCATCGCCGAGCAGAACAACCTGCCGTGTATTTACCTGGTGGATTCCGGTGGCGCCAATCTGCCGCGCCAGGACGACGTTTTTCCTGACCGTGAGCACTTCGGTCGCATCTTCTTTAACCAAGCCAATCTCTCTGCACAGAATATTCCACAGATTGCGGTGGTTATGGGTAGCTGCACCGCCGGTGGAGCCTATGTGCCGGCCATGGCAGACGAATCCATTATGGTGAAAGAGCAGGCCACCATCTTCCTGGCGGGCCCGCCCTTAGTGAAAGCGGCCACCGGTGAAGAAGTTTCCGCCGAGGAACTCGGCGGTGCCGAGGTGCACTGTCGCACTTCCGGGGTTTCCGATCACTACGCCAATAACGATGTGCATGCGTTGCAGTTGGCGCGCCGCTCTGTAGCGCGCCTAAATCGCATCAAAAATCCCGGCCTGGATATCCAAAAGCCGGTGGAGCCGATTTATCCACCGGAAGATATTTACGGTGTGGTACCCAAGGATTCGCGCCAGCCGTTTGACGTGCGCGAGATTATCGCGCGGGTTGTGGATGGATCTGAGTTCGATGAATTTAAAGCGTTGTACGGCACCACCCTGGTAACCGGTTTTGCCCGTATCCAGGGCTACCCGGTGGGAATTGTTGCCAACAACGGCATTCTGTTTGCGGAGAGTGCGCAGAAGGGCGCGCACTTTATCGAGCTGTGTGCGCAGCGCAAGATTCCATTGGTTTTCCTGCAAAATATCACCGGCTTTATGGTGGGCAAACAGTACGAGGCGGGCGGCATCGCCAAGCACGGTGCCAAGATGGTGACCGCTGTAGCTACCGCCAAGGTACCCAAAATTACCATCCTCATCGGCGGCTCTTTCGGCGCCGGTAACTACGGTATGTGTGGCCGCGCCTACGATCCCAACTTCCTGTTTATGTGGCCCAATGCGCGCATTTCGGTTATGGGGGGTGAACAGGCTGCTGGCGTATTGGCCCAGGTGAAGCGCGACCAGATGGCGGCGCGAGGTGAATCCTGGAGCGAAGAGGAAGAGCGCCAGTTTAAACAGCCGATTGTGGATAACTACGAACATCAGGGGCACCCCTACTACGCCTCCGCGCGCTTGTGGGATGACGGCGTTATCGATCCGGCGGATACCCGCCGCGTGCTCGGCTTGTGCCTGGCGGCGGCCAGCCACAAGGAACCGGAAGAGACCAAGTTCGGCGTGTTCCGCATGTAAGGAACCGTGGTTGCGGCGCCAGCGAAATGTTCCGGTGCCGCTTTTGAGAGACGCCCCAATCGAGGAATTACAATGAGCGATAAATTGCTGTGCGAAGTGGATAGCGAGGGCGTGGCCACGGTCACCCTGAACCGGCCGAAAATCCACAACGCTTTTGATGATGAACTGATCCACGAGCTGGCCACCACCTTTGATACCCTGGGGCAAAACCCCGCTGTACGTGTGTTGGTACTGGCCTCCAATGGCAAGAGCTTTTCTGCCGGAGCCGACCTCAACTGGATGAAGCGCATGGCGACTTATTCAGAAGAGGAAAACCGTCGCGACGCAGCTGCTCTTGCTGCCATGCTGTACAAGCTCGACACTTTTCCTGCACCCACTATTGCGCGAGTACAGGGCGCCGCTTTTGGCGGGGCCGTGGGCCTGGTGAGCTGCTGCGATATGGCCGTGGCCTCTGAGCGCGCCAGCTTCTGTTTGTCCGAGGTCAAAATCGGGTTACTGCCCGCTACCATCAGCCCCTATGTCATTAATGCTATCGGCACCCGCCATGCGCGTCGTTACTTTGTCACAGCGGAGCGTTTCTCCGCTGAACGCGCAGAACAGATGGGCTTGGTATCCGAAGTCTGCGCCGAGGGCGACCTGGACCTGCATGTGCAGAAATTAGTGAATGCCATTGCCGACAACGGCCCCAAAGCGGTCGCAATGGCCAAGCAACTGGCCATGTCCATGTCCAACCGGGTTATCAACGATGAATTGCAGGGGCAGACCAGTGCGCTGATTGCCGCCGTGCGCGTATCGCCGGAAGGGCAGGAAGGGCTGAGTGCGTTTTTGGAAAAGCGCGCACCCAAGTGGATGAATGGTGGCGAAGGGTAATTTTTATGATTCGCAAACTGTTAATAGCTAATCGCGGCGAAATCGCCTGCCGCATTATCAAGACCGCCCGCCGCCTGGGGGTGGCCACCGTCGCCGTCTATTCCGATGCGGATGCCGATGCCCTGCATGTGCAGATGGCGAACGAAGCGGTACACCTGGGTCCGGCCCCGGCCAGGGATTCCTACCTGGATATCGACAAGGTATTGGGTGCTGCCAAGCAGACTGGTGCCGATGCCATCCATCCGGGTTATGGCTTCCTGTCGGAAAATGCCGAATTTTGCCGCGCCTGCGATAGCGCCGGCATTATTTTTGTCGGCCCGCCCACCGGCGCGATTGAGGCGATGGGCTCCAAGTCCGCCGCCAAGCGTATTATGGAAGAGGCCAATGTGCCCCTGGTGCCCGGTTACCACGGCACCAACCAAAATGAAGAGCTGCTGGAAGGCCACGCCAATCGCATCGGTTACCCGGTATTGCTGAAAGCCGCTGCCGGCGGTGGTGGTAAGGGCATGCGCCGTGTCGACAGTGCCGGTGAGTTCCACGAAGCACTGGGCGCTGCCAAGCGTGAGGCCATGAATGCCTTTGGCGACGACATCATGTTGCTGGAGCGCTATGTGGTGAGTCCCCGCCATGTGGAAATCCAGGTGTTCTGCGATCAGCAGGGAAACGGTGTCTACCTGTTTGAGCGGGATTGCTCGGTGCAGCGCCGCCACCAAAAAGTAGTGGAAGAGGCCCCCGCACCGGGCATGACTCCGGAGCTGCGCGCCCGCATGGGTGAAGCGGCCCTGCGCGCGGCCCACGCGATTGGTTACGTGGGTGCCGGTACGGTGGAATTCCTGCTGGATGCCAGCGGTGCCTTCTACTTTATGGAAATGAATACCCGCCTGCAGGTGGAGCACCCGGTTACGGAAATGATCACCGACCAGGACCTGGTGGCCTGGCAGCTGTCAGTTGCCGCTGGCGATACCCTGCCCATGAGCCAGGATGAGCTACAGATCAACGGCCACGCCATGGAAGTGCGTATCTACGCGGAAGACCCGGACAATGATTTCCTGCCGGCAACCGGCGTGTTGGTGCGTCACCAGCCCCCGGCGGAAGGCGAGGGCGTGCGGGTGGACACCGGTGTGCAGACCGGCGATGAAATCAGCGTGCATTACGACCCGATGATCGCCAAATTGATCTGCCAGGGCCGCACCCGCAAAGAAGCCCTGGCCAAACTGGATCGCGCACTGCGTGATTACCAGATTGCCGGTGTGCGCCACAATATCGAATTCCTGCGCCGAGTGATCAATCACCAAGCCTTTGCCAGCGGTTGTATTTCGACTCACTTTATCGAGGACTACGAGGCGGAAGTACTGCATCAGGAGCAGACACTGACGCCGCTGAAATGCGCCGCTATTGCCGGTTATTTACAGCAGCGTGAAGAACGCGATCTGCGCAATAGCGCACCGCAGCGGGATCCTTTCTCTCCCTGGCACAATGGCGATAACTGGCGCAATGCTCTGGCTGGCAGTCGCACCCAGACGGTGGACTACCGTGGCCAGCACGCACAAATTCGCTTTGTTGCGGAGGGCGATAGCCTGCGCTGGACTTGCGATGCCTTGCCTGAGGAACAAAACAGCGGTGACATTCGCCTGCTGCCGGGGCGCGACTTGATGCTGGTGGATGGCCGTCGCATGAGTTTCTCCGCCGTGGATACCCGCGATGGTGGCGCTGTATTTATCGATGGCACTCAGGTGGAATTTAAATTGCTGCCACCGGATATGGGCGAGAGCAATGACCAGGCACACGGCCTTGACGCCCCCATGAATGGCACCATTATTTCGCTGCTGGTTGAGCCTGGCTCTACGGTGGAAAAAGACCAGCCGCTACTGGTAATGGAAGCCATGAAAATGGAACACACCCTGCGGGCTCCAGCCGCTGGCACCGTGCAGCAGTTCTTCTGTGCCGAAGGTGAATTAGTGGATGGCGGTAGTCTGCTGGTGGATTTTGCCGGGGAGGAGCAATAATGACTTTGCCCAAACAGGTCAAAATCGTCGAAGTGGGGCCCCGCGATGGGCTGCAAAATGAAAAGCAGCCTATCTCTGTGGAGACCCGTATCGCTCTGGTGGACAAGCTCAGTGCCAGCGGGCTGTCGGTTATTGAAGCCGGCAGCTTTGTCAGCCCCAAGTGGGTACCGCAAATGGCCGCCAGCGAGGAAGTGCTGGCGGGTATCCAGCGCAAAGACGGTGTTATCTACAGCGCGCTCACGCCAAACTTAAAAGGCTATGAACGCGCAGTGGAAGCCAAAGCGGATGAGGTCGCCGTTTTCGGCGCGGCCTCAGAAGCCTTCACCCAGAAAAACATTAATTGCAGTATCGCTGAGAGTCTGGAGCGCTTCCGCCCACTGGTGGAAAAAGCCAGGCAAGACGGCATCCCCGTGCGCGGATACGTATCCTGCGTACTCGGTTGCCCCTATGAAGGCGATATTGATCCGGCCAAGGTTGCCGAAGTCAGCTCCGCGCTGTTGGAAATGGGCTGCTACGAAATTTCCCTCGGCGACACCATTGGTGTCGGCACCCCGGAAGCCGCCAAGCGTATGCTGGAACAGGTGATGGCCCGTGTACCTGTGGAAAAACTTGCTGTGCATTTCCACGATACCTTCGGCCAGGCGTTGGCCAATATCTACGCAGCCTTGCAAATGGGTGTCGCAGTAGTAGATTCCGCCGTAGCCGGCCTGGGCGGCTGCCCCTATGCCCGTGGTGCTTCCGGTAATGTTGCCAGTGAGGATGTGCTCTATATGCTCAATGGCATGGGTATTGAAACCGGCGTGGATATAAATTTGCTGGCAGAGGCTGGGAACTTTATTTCTGAACAGCTGGGGCGGGAGACAAATTCTCGTGTGGCTAAGGCATTGGTACCTTGTTGAGGCTTTACAAGAATCTCTCCTGGGCAATGGGCCCTGGAGAGGTTTTGCTTGGACGTTATTAGTTGGCTTCGAAGGGACGTTTTGTACTAGAACCCCAGCCGTAAATTAGAAGTTTCAAAAACACCATTTAGCATGACCTGAATTTTCTGATTTGTGTGTATTCTAGCTAATAGATGCGTGTTGATTAACTTTCATATCCAATTTCTTCTATGTTATCTTCAATAACATCACAGATTTTTCTGCATCAGATGTCTTAATAGGTTGCTTAAGCACTACTGTATTTTTCTGAGCGTCTTTTGCAATTTCAGTGCACATAGAATCGAGAAAAGAGAGAATGTACTTTGCCTCAATTTTAGACTCAATGGAGTCTTTTTGTAATATGTCTAAAACTTCTTTATTTGATAGTTTATTGGCGTAGTAAGACATCATGTCTTTAATTGATTGGTGAACGCTTTTCATGGGGCGATCCTCATAGTTCCAATTTTATCCATTCGATCTGCAATAAGTTTAAATTTGTTTATCGGGTCAGGGATGGTCATTTTCTTGGTAACAATTAAGCTGGCGTGCCCTGGACAATAATGTACGATTTTAAGTCCGTCCATTGGTAGTAATATCTCATCAATGGCATAAATATCACACTCGGTGTGAAATCTGGATTTTGACTTGATTAGTTTTTTGAATTTTTTCATGTTGGTGGCAAAGGATAGACCTACTTCATTGCTTGCCTCTATATATTCCATATCTTAAGAAACTTGAAGTCAAGCTCACGAACTGTCCCGTCTGTCAGTGTTGGATGCGAATGTGGGTCCACCACCCTGATAAGTCGCTGTTCAGCGCTTAAATGACCGTTCCAGAAAAACGTTGAGCTATAAAACTCCTAGACAGGTATTGGAGGAGTATGAGTTTGCCGCAGTGACCTAAACGGCGATGCACTTCAGAGTTGAATGCAGATATATGGCTTGATAGGGTACTGTTTTTTTATTTTCGAGATAAGAAGTTTAGGGTCATGAAATACTGAAATTATTAATAAAGTTTAGTGTGGTTGATACAGTTGTATTTTCTAGAGGGGCGTCGAAAGTGAAATTTTTATGCAGATAAAAATGCGATATTATGATGTAAGTTGCTAATTTTAGGCGTGAATTTGTTGGGTTAGGACTAGGGATTTAGAGGAATAAATGAATTAAGAGATGTCAAGATTTATGGGGTTGGATGAAGTATATAAGTACAAATGCAAACCCTAGATCTAGAATCAAGTCCTCTGGAAACTTTTAGCATGTTGCACATTATAAAGGTAACTTCTGATTTTTTATTATAGGTTGTTATACTCAGAGTGTAGCAGAGCATACAGATACTCATCGCTCCACGAGCCTTTAAAAAATATATTTTGATGAAAATGAGCCTCACGTCTAAAGCCTAGTTTCTCTAGTAATCGGTAAGAGGCAATATTCCGAGCGTCAGTTTTTGCTGTTATTCGATGTATATTAAGCTTTTCAAATAAGTAAGTCGTTAGGGCGGAAACTGCCTCAGATGCAACATTCTGTTTTTGATATTTGGGGGCAGTAGTAAACCCAATTTCCACTTGGCTTTTGTCAACAAAGTGAACTGCTAAGTCTCCCACTAATATGTTACTTTCCCGGATGCAGATAGCTAATTGATACCATTGACCTAAAATTGCAAATTTTGAATAATCAATTTTTTCGAATAGCGCTAATGAATCAGTATAACTAAAATCTGTCCAGCTTTGGTATTTTGCCACTTCTGGAAGTGATCGATATTTTGAAAAATATTCTAGGTCACACTTTTTGAAAGCTCTTATGATGAATCTATCAGTTTTTAGGGTCGGCGTTATCATGCGAAATCCCTTAAGGGTACCTCTAAAAATTCACTAATTTCCGGTAAAATAGCCTAAACGCTCACTAGTAAAGGTTATTGTCAAATGCAGCCGAGTTTTTTCGGTCTTGATGACCGCCATCGCAAGCTAAATGAACGTGATCCACTGGTTGCTCTTCGTAAGTTGATTGACTGGGAGGACTTCCGGAGTACTTTGAATAAAATCCCCACACTTCCAAGAAAGAGTAATGCTGGAAGAAGACCCTTTGATAAGGTACTGATGTTCAAGGCACTTGTATTACAGCATTTATATAACCTATCGGATGATGAGCTGGAATATCAGATACGCGATCGATTTTCATTTTGTCGATTTCTCAGCCTAAACCCGGAGGAC